>JAZLKY010000373.1:0-2958 GCA_045597885.1 Acutalibacteraceae bacterium
GATCTGGTGAAGAACAACAACACTGTCAACTGGATCCCTGAGTCGATTGGAAAAGGGCGGTTCGGTGACTGGTTGGAGAATGTACAGGATTGGGGACTGAGCCGCAACCGCTATTGGGGCACACCGCTCAATATCTGGGAATGTGAGTGTGGTTGCCGTCATGCGGTGGGCAGTATTGCCGAGCTCAAAGAAATGTCGGATAATTGCCCGGATGATATCGAATTGCACCGTCCGTTCATAGATGCCGTCACTATTCGCTGTCCTGAATGCGGCGGCGAGATGCACCGTGTGCCGGAGGTGATCGACTGCTGGTTTGATTCCGGGGCGATGCCGTTTGCCCAGCATCACTATCCGTTTGAGAACAAGGACCTGTTCCGTCAGCAGTTCCCCGCCGACTTTATTTCCGAGGCGGTCGATCAGACACGGGGATGGTTCTATTCCCTCATGGCGATCTCTACGCTCCTGTTCAATGAGGCACCGTTCAAGAATGTGATCGTCCTCGGTCATGTGCAGGATGAGAACGGGCAGAAGATGTCCAAGTCCAAGGGCAATGCCGTCGATCCGATGGAGGCATTGCAAACCTACGGTGCGGATGCCATCCGGTGGTATTTCTATTCCAATTCTGCCCCGTGGCTTCCCAACCGTTTTCACGGGAAAGCGGTGCAGGAATGTCAACGGAAATTCCTTGGCACGCTGTGGAACACCTATGCATTCTTTGTGCTGTATGCGAATATTGACGGTTTTGATTCTGCCAACTACACATTGGATTACGATAAGCTGAACGTGATGGACCGTTGGCTGCTGTCACGGCTTAACAGCACCGTCAAGGCAGTGGATGGGCATTTGTCCGACTACCGTATTCCGGAGACGGCACGGGCATTGGAAGAATTCGTTGACGAAATGAGTAACTGGTATGTCCGTCGCAGCCGGGAACGTTTCTGGGCAAAGGGGATGGAGCAGGATAAGATCAATGCCTATATGACACTGTATACAGCGCTGGTAACGATCGCCAAAGCCGCCGCTCCCATGATCCCGTTTATGGCGGAGGATATTTACCGCAATTTGGTATGCTCCGATGATCCTGCCGCCCCGGTCAGCGTGCATCTGTGTGATTTCCCGGCGGTTAATGAAGCTATGATCGACACCCGGCTGGAAAGCGATATGAAGGATACGGTAGATATTGTGGTGTTGGGGCGTGCTGCCCGTAACGGCGCCAATTGCAAGAACCGTCAACCCTTGAGCCGGATGATGGTGCAGATGGCAGATGCTTTGACGGCGGATGCTTCGGCTATCATTGCTGATGAACTGAATGTGAAAGCGGTTGAGCAGATAACTGATGCCTCGGCGCTTGTCACCTACACCTTCAAGCCGCAGTTGAAGACGGTCGGTCCGAAATACGGTAAACAACTCAATGATATTCGTCAAGCCTTAGCGGAAATCGACGGAAATGCCGCTAAAGCCCGTTTGGATGCCGACGGCATCTTGGTCTTTGATCTGCCCGGCGGACAGGTTTCGCTGACGGCGGAGGATCTGCTGATCGACACCAAGCCGGCGGAGGGATTCTTCACTGTTTCTGACAAGGGCATTACCGTTGCTCTTGATACTGTTCTTACGCCGGCACTGATCGAGGAGGGCTTTGTCCGGGAATTGGTCAGTAAGGTGCAGACGATGAGAAAAGAAGCAGGATTCGAAGTGATGGATACGATCTCTGTCTTTGCAGACGGTAATGAGACGGTGCAGGATCTGCTTGCCCGCAACTGGGAGACCATCCGGCAGGATGTGATGGCAACGGAATTCAAGGCGGGGCAGATCGCCGGTTACAGCAAGGAATGGGATATCAACGGCGAAAAGGTTACGCTTGGCGTGGAGAAAAATTAAGGAAAAACCGATTTTACTCTTGATTTTTAATTTGAAATTGGTATACTGTTAAGCAGTACCGTGTGAAAGGTGGTTAGAACCATGACTGTAACAAAAGAGACGTTGATCGGTGCT
The DNA here is from genome assembly GCA_045597885.1 of Acutalibacteraceae bacterium. Classification (GTDB taxonomy): domain Bacteria; phylum Bacillota; class Clostridia; order Oscillospirales; family Acutalibacteraceae; genus UBA5905. The sequence goes on from JAZLKY010000373.1 coordinate 1,993, forward strand.
GTCCTCGATGAGGATCAGACAACGGCTCCCTATTTTTTAGAGATGGGGATGCATTGCTTGGGTTGTCCGTCTGCCCGTGGTGAGTCGCTGGAGCAGGCTTGTGCCGTTCACGGCGTGGATGCGGATGAGCTGGTAGCCAAGCTCAATGCCCATTTCAGTAAGTAAAAATTAAAAATCGGGAAGCAAGCCATTGTGTTTTGCTTCCCGGTTTTTATTGGTATTTTTTTAAGATGTTTCGCTCTTTCATGGCGATACAATAGCCGAAAATGATGGAGGAAAAATGATGGCGTTGGATGAACGGCTCAGAGTGGTAGCCTCTATGGTGGAAAAAGGAAGCCGCATCGCCGATATCGGTACCGATCACGCCTATCTGCCGGTATGGTTGGTTGAGAATGGAGTCTGTCCGTCTGCCATTGCCGCCGACCTGCGCTCCCACCCTTTGGAAATGGCAAGGCGGCATATTGAAGAGGCAGAACTGACACAGGTGATCCAGACACGCTTGGGAGACGGGCTGTCGCCTATTGACCCGGAGGAAGTGGACGCCATCATCATCGCCGGCATGGGCGGAGAAACCATAGCGGCTATATTGCGTGCCGCAGAGTGGCTGACTCACTGCCCGAAGCGGTTGATCCTGCAACCGATGACAAAAGCGGAAGAGACCCGTCGGCAGATTTTTGAAAGCGGTTACATGATTGCAGAAGAGCATTTGGTGACGGACGGACGGCATTTATATCCCGTGATGGCGGCGGTATATGCGGGGGGACGGATACCGGCAGACGAAGTGACTTGGTATGCCGGGGCGTTCTCTTCCGAAGAAGGGAAGCCGTACCGTCGGACGGTTGCCATCCATCTGCGTCGCCGGGGAGAGGGCGCCCGGTGTGAGGGGAACGAGGCAGAAGCCCGTCATTGGTTCTTGCTGGCGGATCAGATCGAAAATCTGTGAACAGATGTATTTGACACCATTTG
>JAZLKY010000374.1:0-1653 GCA_045597885.1 Acutalibacteraceae bacterium
GACGTTCTCCACCCGTTCTTCATGAGCGGTATGTCCCAGCTCCGACTGTGCGCCGGTGGCAACGACCACTGCCGCCCCACTGCCGCCGGTCACATGACAGCCGGAATACACCATGTTGGTACGACGGGACAGAGGGGTAATGTCGGGATACAAGCTTTCGCTGTCTTTGACACTTTCCCGGATCTCTCCCGTGATAGCCTGCTCATTGCATATCAGTCCCCGACAATCCAACAGACGGCAGTCTGCAGGGACGAGATCTCCCGCCTCCAAAAGAAGGATATCGCCAGGTACCAGTTCCCGTATGTTGACTTCTGTCACCCCACCGTCACGCCGTACAGCGATGTGGGGAAGAGTCTGTTCTTCCTGCTCCTGTCGGGCAATGGCGGCTCTTTTCTCCCACAGCGCACCCAACAGGGCATCCGCCAGGACAAAAACTGTCAGCAGAATAGCATCCGCCCACAAGATCGGCTGACCGACAGTAACCTTTTTGTATACGGACAACAACACGTAGATCGCAGTGACCGCTAACAACAGTAGCGGCAACGGATGCCACAGGCGGACGAAGAATGCCCGGATAAAGGAACGGTCAGTGTTATCGGTAAGCCGGTTTTCGCCGTATTCAGCCAATCGCCGTTCTGCCTCGTCGGCGGTCAGCCCTTTCTCTCTGTCGGTACTGAGTTCACGCAGAATATCTGCTGCTTGGTTGCTGTGCCATATCATATCATTTTCCTCCGATTAAAACATCTGTCGGAACAACGGTCACCGTTATTCTGCAACAGTTTTGTGTTTCCTCTTTTTTGGGCGCCAATCACACGTCACACCGCATACAGTATACCACGGGGATCTTGCATTTGCCAACAATTTTTCGATCCGCTCAAATAGTGAAAAGCGCCATCGGTGCATTGCTTTTAAAAATTGCACAATATACCCCTTAAAACTATACCATATTTCTTACCTGATGCCAAGCGTTTTTGGCAATTATCAGAAAAGAATGGGCTATTTTTTTTGTATTATACCATTTTTGCAGAAAAATGTTTTGCTTTTCTGTTGCCAAATTGATTGGATTCGGCTATAATAGGAAAAATATATCACAAGGGAGTACGAAGAATGGACACTTTTTTCGAACAGATCGTAAAAAAGAAAAAATCACCGCTCGAATGGCTGATCATTGTCGGAACAGTGATCGCCGGGCTGGCGGTGATATTGTTGGCGTGGCGGTATGCCGGATTCTTGGCGGCATTCATCATTGTAGCGGCGCTGTACGGCGGATGGTGGCTTTTGACTTCACAGAATAAGGAATACGAATACTGTGTGACCAACGGGGACATTGATATTGATCTCATCATCGCCAGACGCAGTCGCAAACGGGTGGTGTCGGTCGCCGGACGGAAGATCGAAGCCCTGCTCCCATATGAGAAGGGAGCGGTATCCACGGCGGCTTTTCAACGGGTACTGGTAGCGGCGCCTTCCGGTCGGGTCAAGGGGCTTTGGTACTTCACCTATCACAGCAAGAAGAAGGGACATACGCTGATCATTTTTCAACCTTCCGAGCGGGTGCTCAAAGCACTGCGGGGCGGGCTGAGCAAGCTGGTGCAGATGGATACAGATGCCGCTATGCAACGGATGGGGATAGAATAAATGGATACGTTAACG
>JAZLKY010000375.1:0-4025 GCA_045597885.1 Acutalibacteraceae bacterium
CCGCCGTTTTTTTTATAGAAATAGCCGACACGGGGATCCTGTGCCGCATACCGTTTGCAGACCGACGCAGACGAATCGGTCGATCCGTCATCCACCATCAACACTTCAACATTACGCAATGTCTGAGCCGCTACGCTTGCAAGACAGTCATCCAAGTATTTTTCGATATTGTAAATGGGTATAATAATACTTATTTTAGGGGAATCCAATGTGTCATACCGTCCTTTCTCACTTCTTATGCCGGACTGCGGAGATCCGATCGGTAATACCGATCGTAAACGCTGTCAATCGGGGCATCCTGTGCCGGATCAAGTAGCAAAGCACCTTATAGTAGAGAAGCGTATCAGAATGCATCACCGTCCGATAAACAGAATCAAAGAAATCATCCTGTCCGATCCATTTTGCAAAATGTCGCCATTCCCGCTTTTGCTCACGGGTTTTTGATTTTTTGCAACCCACAGTAACGATACCCAGGATCACGGCGATCCTTTTTTTCTTCACCTGCTTTTTAACTGCAGGATCGGCCGTCCATCGGTCAACATATTCATTTTCCCGCAGGTAGATCCGCCGAAAAGCGTTATAGTATCTCAGTTTCGGACTGTTGGATATACTGCCGGGTGTCCAACGATAATAATAAAACGGTTGTTTGATATAGCCGATCCTCTGTGCATTCGTCAGCATGGGAAAGACTTGAAAATAATCCTCTCCGCGGCAGATGTCCTGTTTCCATACAGAATAATCCACATCGGTATCCACCCGATCCCGTCGGACCACTTTGATCCATATGTTGTTGAAAAAACCGCCGACCAGGATCTTTTCATATAATTCTTTTTTGCCCTCTCCTTCAAAGATAAATCCGTCCGGGCGGTCAAACAGAGTGATGTGTCGGTCATTTTCCCGATCTTCACTTCCGTAGATATATTCATAAAAGACCATATCGCACCGATCCCGCTCAATCCGCTGCCGCACCGTCGCCAGTGCATTCGGATCGCACAGATAATCATCGGAATCAATACAAACACAATACTCGCCCCGTGCTTCTTGAAAGCCCCGACGGCGTGTCATCATCAGTCCTTCATTTTCTTTATGGATCACCCGCACGAACGGGTACTGTGCCGCATAGCGGTCACACAGGTCTCCGCTCCCATCCGTCGAACCGTCATCCAATAAAACGATCTCAAGATCTTTTTCGGTCTGAGATAAAAGGGATTCCATACAATCCGGCAAATAGGTGATCGTATTGTACACCGGGATCAAAATGCTGAAAAACATACCATTCTCTCCTGAACTGTTTTACTGCCGACGCAGTTTGTTCTCCAAAGAAAGAAAACATCGAACACGGGAACACTGTTTCTTTTCGATACAACGGCTGATGATCGGGACGCTGATCCGCAAATAAGGTGTGGATAACAGTTTGCGAGCATATCGTTGCTTGGCAACGGTAAACCAGCCGTCCTCCGCCAATTCGTTAAAACAGCATTCGGCTTGTACTGATGACAATCCGTTATCCGGCGCCATCAGCCACCGCACATAATTGCAAATGACTGCCAACTCGTTGGTATAATACCGGGTTTCCACAGCAGAAGATACCTGCCACCGTTTCATATATCGTTCGGTAATGAGGCTACATTCCCGGATGGCGTTCCAATGGTCTGCCGTGCGACGGTTGGTAATGCTGTCATGCCCCTTACGATACAAATACAACGGCTCATCGAGGTAGAATATCCGCCGTGCATTCGTAAAAAACGGAAGCACCTGAACCGCATCATCGCACATCGTCCGAATGCCCAGCGTACGGTAATCGTCATCAGAATCAATCAAGCTCCGATGAACAGCTTTGGACCACAGCATATTCAGATCAGTGGTCAGCAAGCGCAGGCGATACAGTTCCTGCTTTTTTTCTCCCACATATATGCCTGTCTTCAGCCGAAGACGAGACGGGCTTGTTTCCCCGTTTTCATCATAATAGGAAAAATCAAACATCATCATGTCGCACTGTTGTGACATGACAGTATCATAAATTGTTTTCAGAAAAGATGGCGTGAGCATGTCATCGGCATCAACACAAAGGATCCACTCTCCATTTGCCTCACGGTAACCTCTTCTCCTCGTCCAAAAAGAGCCTTTGTTCTCTTGATGGATCACCCGTACGGTATTCGGATACCTTTCGGCGTATTCGTCACAGATCGCCCCACTGCCATCGGTCGAACCGTCATCCAGCAGGAGCACTTCAAAATCCGCTCCTGTTTGACACAGTACGGAATCAAGGCATTGCCGCAAATACCGTTGGGCGTTGTATACCGGAATAATAAAGGAAAATAGCAACCGTGTCACCTCACCGCAATTCTTTATTCACCGAAATGATAAATGACCTTTCCGACAAACTCTGCCACTTTCAAATCTTCCTCGGTGTTGATATCCACTGCTTCAAATTTGCTCACGCCATAAATGAACGGCTTCCTGCCGATACGGCAACGGTATTTCAGCAAGCTTTCTTTGGCAATACCGTACAGACCGGTCGTTTCTTCGATGACGGGCATCATGTCCTGACTCCTCGGCAAAATCCCCGGTCGGTAATTGATCGGCGTTCCGCCATACCAGTAAAAGCTGTGATTCTCCAGCGCTGTAAAACAAGAATCAAACTCTTCACTGGAAATTAGCCGATTGTAACAAGCCCGTATGGTTTCCGCCGTCATATACGGAGCGGTCGCAAAGCACTGGAAATAATAATCGTACTGCGGGAATTGCTCACAGTGATATACCAGCAAATCATTCCCGTTGGCGGTATTCAGCGCCAACTCCGGCTTGCGTTCGATGGCATGGAAGCCCATTTCCTCAGCATATTCCGTGATTTCCGGGCTGTTGGTGTCGATATAGACATCGTCAAAGCAATCGGCTTCTTTCACATGCTCACAAATATACTCATACAACTTCTTTCCGTTGAGTATTCGCAGATTTTTCCCCGGTACACGCTCGGAATTCGCCTTGATCGGAATAAAACACGCTGTTTTCATTTTCTTTGTCTCCTCCTATCATTGCAGTCCGTCTATTTGATCAAAATCCACCCTCGGAAAAATCTCCAATTTCCCGCCTCTGGTGGCATTAAACACCGCTATACCGGCATTCTCGCAATAAATCTTCGTCTTTTCAAAAGCCAGATTCTGTTTGTCATACTGTGCAATCGGATATTTCTTCTCTCCGTTATCGTCATAAAAATGCCCCGTTTTCGCCCCAGTTTCATATAATGTGCCATCGGCACGCTGTTGAACCGGGTAGTTATGATCGCACCCCAAGAGATAGATCTCCTTAAATCCCATATAGGCAGCAACCTGCAGGCAGGTATAGGTGACCGTAAAACCCTCCCCGACAAAAGAAGGAATATCCTCCGAAAATGTCGGCAGATCCGGGTAATAATCCAAGTCCCGCATACGGGTGTACAGTGCGCCCTTTACCAACCCCGTCTTGCGGGAGCTGTTGGTCACGATCAATTTCAGACCGTCCAGCGCCGACATTTCCTGATGGGATTGGTTGAGAATGATCGGATCCTGCGCACAGTAAAAGCGGGGACGCCACACCGTCTTGTCATATACCTTGTAGATCCGATTCGCCGCAAAACAGAATTCATCTCTCAGCCGTGTCAGATCCTCCGCCTGCAGACTCGGCCCGTTGCCGATGATAAAACACCGCTTTCCTTTCTGTGAATCCTTCAAGCGGAGCAACTCTCTCCTGCTTTTACGCATCAAAAAAATCGAATGGATCTTATGGATAGCACGCTTGATCAAAAAGAAACACCTCCGGTTGTTTTTTATCTTTTATAACACAGTTTTCTGTATTTCCCCCATAAAGAAAGTTTGAGGAAAAAATTTTCGACCTTACCGTGTAAAAGCATAGATATCGCCATCTTAAGAAGGAAAGCCCTCCGAAACTCCCATGGTTTTTTCTTCCCGACAAAATGCAACACTTTAATACCAGAAACATCACAGTGATTACACCTTAAGAAAGCATCCATCATTCCGAAAAGAACA
>JAZLKY010000376.1:0-3537 GCA_045597885.1 Acutalibacteraceae bacterium
TCTACGGCAGTGACTGTCATCGTCATAGCCGCCGTCATCCTGCTCAACGTGATCGTCGGCATACTGGCGGATGCGTTCCCGGTCACCTGGGACCTGTCTCACGAAAAAGTCTATTCCCTTTCGGAAGAGAGCATTGCCATCGCCGGCAGCCTTACGGGAAAAATTGAGGTCATCACCTTTGTCAGTGAGGATACGGTAGCCAATTCCACGACCGGCAATGACAACGGCATTCCGGAGTTTGATACCGCTATGAAGGAATACCACAACCTGCTCAAGCAGTACCAGAAGTATTCCGAAGGCAAGTTGACGTATCAGTTTATTGATCCCGACCAGGAGCCGACAAAATACGCCAAATACGCCGACTACGGCGTTGCCGGCGGCGACATCCTGTTCTTGACAGAGAACAGCAGCCGCACCGCCAGCATGGAAGACCTGTACGCCATGGATACCAGTTATTATTCCTACAACGGCACCTACACGTTCGAATCGAAGGTCGAAAAGATGCTGGCATCCAACATCTATGCACTGAGCGGCGGCGAGACTCATACCGTGCAGATCCTCACCGGTCATGAAGAAAACGAGTATCTGATAGAGGGTCTGAAATCCGCTTATGAGCTCAATGGCTATGATTTCATTGAGAATCCCATCACCGGCTCTGCCGCTTTAAACGAAGAAGCGACGGTCGCACTGATCGCCGCCCCCACACAGGATTATACCACCGATGAAATCAAGCGTGTCCAGCAGTGGGTATACAACGGCGGCAAATACGCACGTGAGTTGATGGTATATGTCGACACGGTAGCCAACTGTCCCAATCTGTTCGACTTCCTCCGGGTAGAATATCAGATCACCGTCACCGATGAACTGATTTGGGAAACTGACTGGAGCCGCATTCAAAGCTATTCCAATCTGTACCCCATGTGTGACGTCCCGTCAACAGATTACACCGACAATTCCGCTTGCAGTGGCAAGGTCTTCACTCCTCAGGCACGGCGGCTGACCACCACACTGAGTGCCAAGAACGAAGACAGTACCATTGACACCTACGGGATCCGGTTGACCGAATATCCCGAATCTTCGAAACTGGTCAAACTGCAAACCGTTCAGAACGCCGAAGAAGAACTGTCCGAAACCGATATTTATGCTGCTGACAGCGATGCCTATCCACTGACATCTATGGTCACCTGTATCATGGATGGATTCAACAATGATACACAGGAAGCAGTCTCAGGCAAGGTGCTGGTGTGCGGCAGTCCTCTCATGGCATATGAAGAGATCATCAGCAACGCCAACTACAAAAATGAGGACCTGCTGCTGGATACGATCAACTCTCTGACCGGGGTAGAGAAAAAGATCTCCATTTCCAACAAGAAATTAACAGTGGACATCATCTCCTTTAACGGTGTCACACAATTGGTCTTGGGGATCGGTGTATGCATTATCGGCGTTCCGTTGATTGTTCTGATCATTTGCCTGGTGGTATTCCTGCGGAGGAAGAATCTATGAGTGAAGAACAGAAATCACCCCAACCGGCGGATAAGGAGGCGCTTTACAACGCTTTTGAAGAGCCGGTACGGCACGAGGAGAAGAAAAAAGGGAAAACCGGTATTCACGCCCGGATACGCACCTTGATGATCGCTTTGGGAGCGGCAGTGATTCTGGCTGTCCTGCTATTGGTCGTCTCTCTCTTACCGAAGAAAAACGATTCTGTTTCTTCCGGTGATCCGTCCGAAGAAAACACTGTCACCGTCTTTGACCGCACCGGACTGACCGTCACAGGTGTTCGGATCAAGGCAGGAGAATCTGATTATACTTTGTCCAATGAGAATAAGACCGGCGACTGGACTCTACAGGGATATGAAGACTTAACGGTAAGCCAAAACGCCGGGGCGTTGGCAGAAAAGTGTGTGACGCTGACCGCCACCAGCAAGGTCAAAGAAGCGGATGACCTGTCAGCCTTCGGGTTAGACAAACCGAGTGCCACCGTGACCGCCACCTACAGTGACAGCAGTCAGCACAGTTGGTCGTTAGGCAAAATGACACCGTCCGAAGAGGGATATTATTGTCAAACTGCTGACAGCAAAGAGGTCTATATCATAGACACGGATACCGCCGCCTATTTTCTGTCCGAAGACTGGTGGTATGTATCGACCGCTTTGATCGCTCCCCCTTCTACTGAGGAAGATGCAGAAAACGACGTTGCTCTTCTTCGCTCCCTGTCGCTGTCCGGCAAGATCCATCCGGACAATTTAACGATCCGACGGGTAAACAGTGACGATGCCAAGCAATACTCCTACTTTAAATATGTTACGACCAAGCCGTATTTCCGGGGTGTCATGAGCGATGTCGGTGATTCCCTGTATGCCGTGTCTTCTCTGACGGCAGATCGGGCATATATTCTGCATCCCACCCAGGAGCAACTGACAAAATACGGATTCCGTGATCCGTATACGGTAGCAAAACTGACATTGGCTGTCGAGCGGTCGACCGATAACGAAGACACAACCAAGCACACCTATTATAACAACTGTGATCATGTCATTACGGTAGGCGGATTGACAGATGATACCGCATACTATTTCATTATGGTCGATGATATCAATGCCATCTATCTGATGAGCACCGAAGGACTGCAAAAAATAGTCGAGCGGCAATATGACAACACCGTCAGCTCTTCCTTGTTCCTACAGGACATCACAGAGATCAGCCGGTTAAAGCTGGAACTGAAAGGGGAAAAGCATGAGTTTGAGCTCAAACATTACCCGGACAAGACTGAAACCGATGATCAGTTGGCAGTCAGCGAAGGCACCCATGTTTTTAAAACCGCCGACTTCCGCAAGCTGTACGTCCTGATGATGGATCTACAGCGCTATGAGGTGTTGGACAAAGTGCCGACCGGTGAGCCGGAACTGACGATCGCTCTGTACGATCCGGAAGGGAATCTCTACCTTTCGGCTGATTTCTACCCAGCAGGCAGCAGTTTATATAATGTCAAAACATCCGAGGGAGAATGTTTTACCACCAGAGCCAGCAATGTCACCCGCCTGATCACCCAATTTGACAACTTCCTCCACGACAGGGCAGTCGCCGGGACATGACAGCTTTGGAGAAAAAATGAATCGGTCGCAGATAGTCATGCGGTACTCATCCCCGCACAGTTTGCTTCGACCGATGACAACAAATCGCTATAAAAGGGGCTGGTTAAAAACTTCCGTTTTTAAACAGCCCCTTCCTTATATGACAGTCTGAATTTACCGGGCAGCTAACGCCGCAGTATCACGGGCAATGACCATTTCTTCGTCTGTGGGGATCACCCAGGCGGGAATAGCCGAATCGGCGGTGGTGATCAGCGTTTCTTTCCCATGCACCACATTTGCTTCATGATCACACTTCATACCGAGGAAGCCAAGTGCTTCAATGATCTCTGCACGGACACGGGGCTGATTCTCCCCGATACCGGCAGTAAACACCAAAGCGTCCAATCCGCCCACTGCCGCAATGTAACCGCCGACATATTTGAGCAACTGATAGGTACGC
>JAZLKY010000377.1:0-3502 GCA_045597885.1 Acutalibacteraceae bacterium
GCTCTTCGCCCTGTCCAGAAAAGAATTTGAACTATTGCTCTATTTGATACGAAACCGCAACATAGCCCTTTATCGAGAGCAGATCTATGAGCAGGTATGGAATGAGCCCTATTACAGCAACACCCGTACCATTGATCTGCACATCCAGCGACTGAAGAAAAAATTGGATCTGAGCGAAGCCATCCAAAACGTGTACAAAGTCGGATATATATTTTTGCCGGAGAAACTGCCATGAAGCTTTCCTGGAAATTTTTTTCTATTGCCTATGTCGTGGTTTTGCTGTTTGCCGGATGCGGCGGGGCGATCTTGGTTTACACCGTCACCGCCAATCAGCAGAAGTCTCACCGGGAGCGGGTCGCCGGATCCGAGAATGTAGCGGTGACCAGTTTCCTGTCGCTGGCGGAATACGCCTCCGGCGAGATCGGAGAACGGCAAAAGAACAACTGCATCCGACAGATCAGGCGGCTGACAGATGAGTGTATCGACGAGATCGCCATCCTGTCTTTTGATGATGCAGGAACAGAATATGAGTCGCTGGAAGCAAAAGAGGGACTTGACCGCTTTGTGATCGAAGGGGACACCCTGCTGTTGGAATCCGCCTGCCGGGTTTCGGTAGGACAGCAGGATTATCTCGTCCGGGTGCGCTCGGATTTCAGCGAGACAGTCTCCTACTGCAACCGTATCTGGCAGACCTACAGCATGACTGTGTGCATTATCGCCCTGCTCAGTGGGATACTGCTGTACATCTTCACTGCCCGGATAACAAAACCGTTGCAGATCCTCACCGACACCGCCGACAGCATTGCCGACGGACAGTATGGCAGAACGGTAACGGTCAAGGGTGACAGTACGGAGATCCGACGGCTGACAGACAGTTTTAATACCATGTCCCGCACGGTGGATGAAAACCTGCGGCACATCCGGCAGGAAGCAGAAAACCGAGAATCGTTCGTCGCTAATTTTACACATGAAATGAAAACACCGATGACATCCATCATCGGCTATGCCGACATGCTCCGTTCCTGTGATCTGACACCTGCAGAACAGACACAGGCGATCAATGTCATCTACGGAGAAGCCAAGCGGCTGGAAAAGATGTCTGTCCGTCTGCTGGAGTTGTTCGTGATGGAACAGGAAACAGCAGAACAGGTATCATTGGCACTGCCCGGCATAGCGGAGGAATTATCCCGTACACTGAAAATCGCCGCCGAACAGCACGGCGTGGAATATACCGTACAACTGCCGGCGGTTCGTGTCATTGCCAACAGGGAATTGCTGTTATCACTGCTGTACAATTTGGCAGATAATGCCTTCAAGGCATCGGAAGAAACCCGTTCTCCCGTTTCAGTCACAGCAGATATTGTTCCGCAGGGAGTCCGCATCACCGTCCTGGACCGGGGCAGGGGCATCAGCTCCGAACATATCAATCGGTTGACTGAACCTTTCTATCGGGAGGACAAGGCACGCTCCCGCAAGCAAGGCGGCGCAGGACTGGGGCTGGCACTGTGTCAGCGCATCGCCGCCATCCACGGGACCTCCTTGCAGTTCGTTTCCGAACCGGGGAAAGGCACCGCCGTGTCCTTTATCCTGCAGAAAGCGGGGGATGAAGATGAATAAAAAAAAGCAGGCGTTCACCCTGCTTCTGCTGGCTGTGCTGACGGTGGTGATCGCCGTTCTTCCCACCCTCGGCAATGCCTATTCCACCCGAAAACTGACCGGATCCCCGGCACGGTGGCAATATGAGAACGGAGAACAAACCACTGTATCCGCACGGGATGTCGCCCGGATCGTGGCAGAGATCGAAGCGAAGACCGGCGATTTGCTGAGCGGCGGCAGTCTGTTTGATCTGTCAGAGGAAACCGAGGAAAAAGTCTACTATGATGACGTCGAAACCGTGCGCTCCCGTGCAGTGGATCTGCTGTACAACCAATTAGGTCAAACCGGCGAGGGAATCAAATTCTTGCTGTTGGCGGCAGAATTTGCCGATTGGTCAGGCGGATATACCAACCGGACAGTGGTACTGGTCGACGGCAGTCCGATGGTGCTCACCTTCCATGTGCTGCATCTCAATGCCGCCGAATCCGAACTGGAACTCATATATGAAGAAAAAACGGGAGTCATCCTCTCCTGCATCTGCTGGCTGTCCGGACAGTTCATGTCCCGGTATGCCCCCACGATATCCTGCCAGGAGGCACTCAAGGCGATGTTTGTCCAAATGACAGACTACTACCGGAATACGCTGTCATTATCGGAAAATCAGTATAAGTGTATCCCCCGCAACGACACCGCCGTCCAAAACGTATCTATTGATTTTGTTGCCCAAATCTCCGGCGGTACCGATCCCGTCGATACTGCTGAGAAAATAAAAAATAATTGATACAACTCTGATACAACATTGATACAACTCTGATACATTCCTCCGCTAAAGTTTTTTCATAAACGGAGGAATTGTCATGAAAAGAAAATCAAAAAGAAAACTGAGTGGTTTCATCACGCTCTTACTGTGGATAACCGTGTGCGGCGGTGCTGTATACCTCATCTTATACTACGCACTTCCTTCTTCTGCGATTTCGCCCACGCCTGGTCCGAAAAAGGAAGAAACGGAAAAAATCATCAGCATCCCCAACGACTGTCAATATCCGCATCTGCCCACCGGCTGTGAAGCGGTCGCCGCCGCCATGGTCCTGCGATATTACGGGGAGCCGGTCACCGCCGAGATCTTTGCCTCCGGCTGGCTCGATCAGAGCAAGGATTTTTATTATTGGGACGGTGTTCTGCACGGTCCCGATCCGCAGGAGTTCTTTTTGGGCGATCCCTTTTCTGCTGAGAGCTACGGCTGTTATGCCGCTCCTGTCGTACGGGCGGTCGAACAGCACGCCGCCCGATGTCGGGCAACTGAAATCAGAGGCAGAACGCTTGCCTCCTTATGTACGGAGTACATCGACCGGGATAAGCCGTTGCTCGTATGGGTGACCATGAACATGGCAGAACCGTACGACGGGCGGTCATGGGTGACACCGACCGGGGAAACTTTCACATGGATTTCCGGAGAACACTGTATGGTATTGGTCGGATATGATCAGGATCATTTTTATTTTAACGATCCGCAAAAGGGAGAAACCGTATCCTATGACCGGGAGCTGTCGGAAAAACGGTTTGAGGCACTTGGCTACCAGGCGGTTTTTATTTCTCCCGCATAATTAAAAACTATTAAATGGGCTGCCCTTATTTTCTCTCGTCTTCCATCCGTCCGATCCAATCCAGTGTCATGACAGGCCACTGATCGACCGCCGGCATATACCGCTCTCCGACTGCCATCCCCAAGCCGTGCCGCCCGTGGGGGAACAGATGGAATTCCACCGGTCTCCCTTTTTTTCGCATGGCATCGGTAAACAACCAGGCATTCTCCGGCGGGACACCGGTATCCTCTGCCGTACTCCACAAAAAGCAGGGACAGGTGGTATCGGTCACACAGTTTTCCAGTGAGAGGGCATCCCGCAGT
>JAZLKY010000378.1:0-4746 GCA_045597885.1 Acutalibacteraceae bacterium
GCAAATCAAACACACATTTTCACTGTTTTAGGAAAAGAACCAGTGCAAAACCGCACTTGCCGATATTTGTGATATATGCTATGATAATAATATCGACAGAAATCCTTGCTTCGCAAGGCTTGCACACTTCGTGTGCCGGATGTGTGATCCGTCTGCCTATTGAATCACGGCGCAAAAAAGCCCTTGCAAGCAAGCATTTTTGCTTATGATATAACACAACGGGGGGCGATACGATGAAAAAAGTTGAGATTTTCACCGACGGGGCATGTTCCGGCAATCCCGGCAAAGGCGGCTGGGCGGCGGTCCTGCGGTACAACGGGCAGGAAAAGGAACTGTTTGGCGGCGAACGGGAGACTACCAACAACCGCATGGAGCTGACCGCCGTCATCCGGGCGCTGTCTGCACTCAAAGAGCCGTGCGAGGTCACCCTCACCAGTGACTCCAAATATGTCATTGATGCGATCACAAAGGGCTGGGTGTACAACTGGCAGAAAAACGGCTGGCGCAAGGGCGATAAAAAGCCGGCACTGAATGTCGATCTGTGGGAGCAACTGCTCCCCCTGCTCAAACAGCACCGGGTGGATTTTGTATGGGTGAGAGGGCACGACGGTCACCCCGAAAATGAACGGTGTGACCGGCTGGCGGTGAAGGTGTATACCGAGATGGAGTAAAAAACGTCGGACCATGGCAACGGGGATTTTTAAACAGCCGTACTGCCGGCAACAACCGCAGAGATCCTGCCCATTTCACTTACAGTGATGTTTGCTCCGCAAAAACATCGTGGTGAAATCTTTTTCGTAAGGTTTTTATTTTGGCTTCATTATAGCAAATACAGTAGTTCAATACTACATAAACCTCGCCGAAAAGCAGGAGCATCTTGCTTTTTAAAATAAGTATATTCTGAAAATCAAAAGGCGATGCTGAATATAGTCGTTATATTTCATCTGATCATCCGGAAAATCTTGCGAGGATACCTAATCACCGCCACGGCCTTATCCATATTAAAAGCAACACGGGATAGCCGAGGGAAGCCGAACCAGGTCGAAGTTCGGCTCCCCTCGGCTATCCCTACGAGTGAACAACGGCTGTCGCCGATGTGAAATTATTTGCTCACGCAACTGTCCCCTGATCGGCTTCTCACGCTGATTTTCGCTTGAATATCGGGCACATAGAACTGCGGTCATTCTAATACCTCTCCTTCCGTAACAATTTAAAAATCACTCTTTTCCCTCTGCAGAATATTCAAGTAAATCTTCCACCTGACAGCCAAGAACATTGGCGAGAGACATAACGCTTTGCACAGCCGCTTTGTTAATGTCCTTCGTTTTTAATTCATACTGTTGGAGGGTGCGAAGATTAACGCCGGATTTTTTCGCAAGTTCACTCTGCGAATAACCACACTTTTTTCGTTGTTGTTGCAGTTTTGACGGTGCATTTTTCTTATGGATAATGGTGTTAACGGTATCAACAAATTTATCTTCTCCCGCTTCGTGCAATGGGCTATATAACTTTCTTATTTCTGCCATTGATATATTCTCTTTGATATCTTTAAACGGTCTGCCCGTAGCCCACTGATAGTAAGCAAGAATCCAACCGCACCAATATTCAGGTGAACAATCATATTCTATCTGTTGTTCAGGAAAAATCATTTTTTGACCGGATTTCTCGATAATTTCCATAACAAGTTCAGTGCCGGAAATTCCGGAAATGTATTTTGGATTACCTTTACCAAAGTCGGAGGCATATCCACTTGCTATAAATAAATCGAAAAAAACTTCAATATCAATTCCACAGACATTTACTGCATAATCAAATGCTTCACCCAAGTTTTCCTATGCATCATTTAAATATTCTTCAGCGTAAGCGGGGATCATCTGGTTTTATCTCCTCTCTCATAATATCACGCATAAACAAACCGTTAAAATCTTCTTTTTCAAGTTCTTTGTAATAAGATTCACGGGCTTCATCGTCTCGGTTCTTTCTTTTGGCGTAATATACACTGTTTTCCGCTACCGTATAATCTACAAAGCGGATTGCATTAAATGCTTTTTCGGATTTCAGCACAAACTGTTCACCGAGCTTACCGAGCCGCATAGCGTTTCTGAGTTGTTTTAAGGATATGGCATTTGTCACAAATGAACGGGCAAAAGAAAAATAGGAATCATCTGCACGGTAACCGATAATGGCATCATAATCCTTGCTACATTTGAGCGGTTATCTGATTTTTTTAGTTAAATACTCATCTTCGGCGAATAGTCTTCCGCCACATTTTCGGTTACATCGTCATCGGTGATGTCGACACAGACATCTGTGTGCGACATGGCAAGTTGTTCGAGATTGCGGATGCGCTGTTCTGTCATTTCACATATCATATTCACACGGGGTGCATCAAGATAATTTGAGGCATCGCCCGCCGTCATGATGCCGGTGATGATTTCCCGTGCATCGACGAGCTTCTCAAAGTCGATCCACACAAAGGAGGATACCAGTTTGAGTTGTTCCGTATGATGCTTTTTAAATGGTTTGCAGATATATTCATCCTCAACACGCATCTGTACGGGCAGTTTATCATAGCCGAACGAAGAACCACTGTCGTAGATCGGTGCGAAGCCGATCCATTCAAGTGTTTCGGCATTGCGCAGTACACCGAAGTTGTTCAGATGTCGGTCTTCGTTTGCGATAATATAATCAAGAACAATCATGCGGTCAAGGAACGGGACTGCATCCTTTATGCCGAGTCCTTCGCAACAGTCAAGGAAATGCTGATAGGTTGATGTGCTGTTGCTCTTTTTCTTGGTTTGAAGTATTCGCCATGCACTGACAAGTTCGGTGTCAGTGGAGACAAAGTCTTCACATACCGAATATGGTGCGCCTTTGTTCCAAACCAACTGATACGGTACGCAGTCAATATCGAGCCGTGTCATAATTTCAGTGGCGATTTGTTCATTGAACGGTTGCTGACGGAAGGGATTGGAGCCGCCTTTGACAAGGCAACGTTTTCCGTTTATGACCTTCCACCGCTTTTTCAGATTGCCGTCCGATGTGTTGTCGGGCGAGGACAGGTCAAGGGCATCTTTTTTCTTGTTTGTACCGAACAGTACATCGCCGATGTCATCCGAAAACGAATTGTCAAAGAAATTGACCGCATCCCATGTAAGATTTGAGCCGTCCGGTCGTATCCAATATTGGTCGGACAGCGAAAGTCCGTTACAGCGTATGAGGAGCATTTTCGTGTCGGCAATTTCAAGTGTTTCAAGTGCTTCTCTGACACCCGAACGGCTTGATGGGATGGAGCGATCCGTCCACCATTCGTTCATGGCGGCACGGTCGCAGATGCCTTCCTTTATCGGTATTCCAACAGGCAAATGCTCCGGTGCAAACACCGTTCCTATTTTCACGATATATCCGGTCACATCGTCAAGCTCAATTTCGGCAACGGGTATTCTTTTGTGCATCAGTGTGCATTTCATGCGTGTTACCTCACTTGCCGTCGTTTTTCCGACGGATAAAGACCTTAGACGGCGGATTTCGTTTTGCAGTTCTTTTCGCTTTTCAATCTGTGCGGTTATCGGCTCTATTTCCTCATCCGGCAGATAGCGGCTTTGCTTTTTACCATTTTCCGACCATTGATGATAATAATAGGTTTTTCCGCTGATGGTTTTCTTTGAGATATATCCTTTCGGGAGCTTTCCGATTTCTTCGGTAAGCTTTGCGATTTTATTCAGAAGTTCTTGCCGTTCCATTTGCGACACCTCGACTATCTGAATTTATTATACCCCGAATTAACCCCTTTTGTCAATAGAGCACTCCCTTAAATTTATCTCTGGCAATGGCATATGCCCATTCCAATTCTTCCTTTGTTGCTTTCGGTATATTTCTTCCACGCTTTCTTTTTGATTTGGATTTCGACAGTTTTCGGTTTTTTGAAAGCAAACATCTCGGAAATCTTCTGAGTTGATAATGCCTAAGGTGTAATTACTGTTGTTCAAAAGTTTGTTAAGGACATCTCTACTCCACTGCTTATTTCCGGAAGGAGAGGGAATATTGTGATTAAACAAATAGGTCTGTATCTTCTCCAAACTGTATCCGTTTTTGTATAAGTTAAAATAGTCTTAACAACTTCCGCTTCCTCCGGAACAATCTCAACAATGCCCTTCTTGTCTCTCTCGAACCCATAACAGATTCTTCCAAAAAATCTCGATTCAATAAATGATAATTTCATAATTTTGGCTCCTTTCTTACTATGCATATTTTTATGTGTTTTTTCAAGATAAAACACAAATATTAGTGGATTATGCGGTATTGAAACTTCAATATTTGTAGGAGATGCTTTCCGTACATAAAAATTCATTTGATTTATACACGAAAAAAGAGTGAATTTCTCGTGAAATCCACTCTAAAACAGCAATTATTGCATTATTTGTGAGATATAAAGAGACAAACAGACCTTAAAAAGTTTGTTTGTCTCTCTTGTGATTGCCGTACAAAAAAGATATTTTCGACAAATCGGTGGATGGTGTTGAACCTGCGGGATAAAAGTGATGTTTGCCCTAACGGGCAAGTGATGTTGCTCGTTTCACTCGCAGTGATGTTTTTGCCTTCGGCAAAAGTGATGTGATGTGTTCCACCCACGCCCGCAGGCACATCACTCGGCAAAGCCGAACATCACGCCGTAAGGCACATCACGTTCCACGAAGTGGAACACATCGTTCAAAAAAACGACAAGTTTCTGTCGAAACTTGTCGT
>JAZLKY010000379.1:0-2472 GCA_045597885.1 Acutalibacteraceae bacterium
TTTCATCATTTTAGGAAAACCTCAATTACCGGGCTGATCCCCACCGGTGGGACTGTCGGCAGGGAAAAATAGACCTTGCCCTCGATCGTTTTAAGATTCACGCCACCGGAATTCTCAATATATTTCTCGGTGAAAATAACCTCACTGCCATCACCGAGGAACTGAGCATATGCGACCTTACCGCACAGCCCCTCGACAGCGAGCTTGTCAAACGGATATTCCTGCAGATGGATATACAACCGTTTGCCGTCCTCACTTTGTGTCAGCCGACAGCCGTTGGGGGTAACAAATTCCGGCTCTGCCATCGTACAGCCGTAGATGGAGCGGCTGTTGATCCGCATCCAGTCGGCATAGGCATCAAGTGCGTCCGTTGCCCGATGATCAAAATAGCCTCGTGAGGTCGGACCGACATTCATCAGCAGGTTGCCGCCCAGCGACACGGTGTTGACCAGCATATCAATCAGCATTTTCGGAGATTTCCAACTCATCTCATCCCGATAATAGCCCCATGAACCGGAGAATGTCTGACATGCTTCCCATGTCACCAACTCTCCGGTAGCGCCATCCCGCACCCACTCGCACGGCTGAAACTGTTCAGGTGTCCACAAATCCTGGTCGATCTCGGTGCGGTTGTCAATGATCACACCCGGCTGCAATTTGCGTGCCAGTGCAAGCAGTTCTTCCGCTTCCCACTGATCCTTTCCTTTGCCGCCGCCATACTGCATCCACGGCTTACGGTCGGGATTGTCATCATGCGGTCCACTGTAGGAGAAGTCAAACCAAAGTATATCAATTTTTCCGTAGTTTGTCAACAACTCGGTGACCTGATCCCGCATATACTGTGCATATTTGTGCATATCCCGTCCCGCATCCTGCTGTTCGGCATCTGCATCCCTGCGGCGGGGATGCAGAACATCAATCGGAAAATCCGGATGATGCCAGTCAATAAGGGAATAATAGAAACCGATCTTCAGCCCCTCGGCACGGAACGCATCGACATATTCCCGCACCAGATCCCGTCCGAACGGGGTGTTGGTGGATTTATAATCGGTGAATTTGCTGTCGAACAGGCAGAATCCCTCATGATGCTTGGTGGTCAGCACCGCATATTTCATGCCGGCGGCTTTCGCCTGCTTTGCCCATGCTTTGGCATCAAACAGATCGGGGTTAAAATGATTGAAATACTGCTGATAGTGCTCCTCCGGGATGCACTCGTTGTGCTTCACCCACTCATGACGTGCGGGAAGAGCATACAAGCCGAAATGGATGAACATCCCGAATCGGTCATGACGGAACCAATCGGTATCGCCCAAAGTTTTTTTGACGGTATAACTGGACATGATGATTTCCTCCTTTTTTTATGAAACCCACTTGACGGTAAATGAATCATACCATATAATGAGGAAAATCACCATGAAGAAACCAGAGAAAAGGATGGATATTTTTGGTACAAATCGAACAGAACGACCTGTTTAAAAAGGAACTCAACCGACTGAATATGGATATTTCCGAAATTGCTTACGCCCGTCTCGACACCTCTTGGAATATCAGTGTTCAATCGCCTTTCACCAGAATATACGGCATCGTTTCCGGAGAGGGGCACGTTGTAAGTAAAGGCAAAGACACCCCACTCTTACCCGGTAACATTGTAATAATTCCGGCAGAAACTTCCGTTTCACTCTTCTGCCCGGAAAAGATGGAAAAACTATATTTTCATATCAATCTGTTGCGATATGACGGATATGACTGGCTTGGGGAATACAACAATCCGATCGTACTCTCCGATCATTCACAAGAAATAGATAACGCTATTCGTCTGTTCCGGGAGCATAGCATAACGGGGGCAATGGCGTTGCGCTCCTGGTTGTGGAAGATCATTGTAGAAGCCATTTCCCAGGAAAACGTCCCGTTGAGAGATATCGAAGAATACAGCCACAATATCAAAAAAGCCATACGCTATATTGATGAGCATCTGAATGCGGATCTGTCCGCCGCCTTGATAGCAGATGATTTGTTTCTCTCCGCCGGACATCTTCAAAAGCAGTTCCGGGCAGAGGTGGGCGTTCCGTTGGGACGGTATATCCGGGATCGGCTGATGTTCGCCGCCGAGCGACAGTTACGCACCACCACCGAAACCGTGCGTACCGTCAGTGAACAGCTTGGATACTGTGACCAGTTCTATTTCACTCGCTGTTTCACAGCCCGGTACGGGATGTCACCGACGGCATACCGCCGAAACAGGCTGTTAATGAACACCGCAACCGTCAAGAAAAAATAAAAAGACCATAAACATAAGGAGTATAATAAACCGTATCCCGTATTCCGAACCCCAACAGGGAAGTATGTATCAAGAACATATTTACAGCGTTGCACCGCCGTCCGTTTGAGCAGCTGAACCCGCCCGTGTTCCCCGACGGTATTCCTCTGCCTGCAAATTGAACATAAACGCATACTGTCCGCCGGCAGCCATCA
>JAZLKY010000380.1:0-7200 GCA_045597885.1 Acutalibacteraceae bacterium
AGGACATCCTCATTAAGACATGGGGACATCTGGAGGTGGACACCGGTAAGTTTCGGTGTGATGCCTATGATTACAAAGCCGATGAGCCGTACGCCATCAACCAGTTCCGTGGTGAGTACATGTACAACTATTCCTGGGCTGAGGAACGCACGGCGGCTTTCTACTGGGATCGGATGGAAAAATAAGGATGTTTTATTTTTGACTACCTTTTGCCTACCTTTGTGTGATACACTGACCGTATCTTCGCTGACAGGAGGAAAACCGTGGCTGTTTTTAAAAAGATAAGCGGTATCGTTTCCACTGTTATTTTGGTGATCGCCCTGCTGTTTGTGGCGCTGTTTTTCGGCGGGCGACTGTTCGGATACCGTCCCTATGTGGTGCTGTCCGGCTCGATGGAGCCGACATATCCTACCGGATCGCTGCTGATCGTACAGGATGCTGTTGCATCCGATGTGGCGGCGGGGGATCCTATCACATTCCGATTGGACGATTCCACTGTTGCTACCCACCGGGTGGTGCGTATCGACACCGAAGAGGAGCAATTTGTCACCAAGGGGGACAATAACGATTTTGAAGATACCCCTATTTCGTTCGATAAGCTTGTCGGCAAGCCGGTCTATTCCGTTGCCGGCTTGGGATATGCGATCGGGTGGGTGACACAGCCCACCGGTAAATATATCGCCTTGGCGGTGCTGGCACTTTGTTCCTTGCTCTTGTTGCTCCCCGAACTGTTAGGAGCGGACAAAACGGAAAAGAGAAAACCCGCCCATTGATCATTCTTTTCGGTAGCGAAGCCATCTTGTGGCTTTTTGCATACATAACTACTTTACAGGAGGAGGTCAGAAGAATGAAAAGCAAACTGCTCAAGAGCGCACTGTTGGTCGTTTGTGCTTTTGCACTGGTGGCTGTCAGCGTGCTCGGAACGATGGCTTACTTTACTTCCAAGGAAAAAGTGGAGAACCACTTCACCGTCGGTAAGGTAACCATTGGTGAAGTCACCGAAACAAAGGTCGATGAGTACGGCGAGCCGATCATCGGTGAAGACCGTGTCGGAGGCAACCAGTACAAGCTGATCCCGGATGCCACCTACACCAAAGACCCGCAGATTGTGATGGGCGAAGACAGCGAGGATTGCTGGCTGTTCGTGCAACTCAAGAACGATATTGCTTCTTTGATGGTCGGCAAGGACAAGGATGTACAGGGTCAGGATCCCGTCAGCATCGAAGGTCAGTTGGCAGCTAACGGTTGGGCCCAGCTTAACGATGCCGCCGGTGCTCCCGTTGCCGGTGTCTACTTCCAGAAGTGGACCAAGGGCAGCAACACCACCGTCAAGACCTTTGAGCACTTCACCGTAAAGGCGGATGCCGACACGGCGACTGCGACGAAGGACATTTGGGCGGCTGTGGATGATGACACCACCTTCACCATCACCGTGTACGCGGTGCAGGATGAGGGACTGGATACCGCCATCGCTGCCTGGGGCAAAGCACCCGTGGATGACTGATCGTTGATCGGAGGAAAAGAACCATGAAAAAGAAACTCATCGGGATCGTGGCTGCCGTGCTGGCGATCTGCTGCATCATCTGCGGCACCGTCGCTTTCATCACAGCCCAGACCGCGCCGGTGAAAAACACCTTCACCGCCGGCAACATCACAATCGACTTGGACGAAACCAAGACGGACTTCAAGATGATCCCCGGCAATACCATTGATAAGGACCCCATCATCACTGTCGAAAAGGACAGTGAGGCGTGCTGGCTGTTTGTCAAGGTGGATGAGTCTGACAATTTGAGCAGTTTCATCACCTATTCTCTGGCTTCCGGCTGGACACAGCTCAAGACTGCACAGGGTGCCGACGTCAAGGGTGTTTTCTATCGTGAGGTTGCGGCTACTACGGCTGATCTTCCGTTCCATGTTCTTGCCAATGATAGGGTCACTGTCAAGAACACCGTGACCAAGGCAATGCTGGATGCTCTGACCGAAGCGACACAGCCCACGCTGACCTTCACCGCCTATGCGGTGCAGAAGGCGAATGTGGCAAATGCGCTGACGGCATGGGCACAGTTCGCTTCCTGATTTACCAAAACAGCTATATCCTGACCTGCTTCGGCAGGGCAGGATACAGCCGATTGTATCCGATCGTATGAGCGGATACAATCGGCTGTACCCTGTGAATGATTGATCTTCCACTGAGTGACGGGAGATGCCTGACACTATGGGCAGAAAGACAGAAAGGAGTCATTTTCATGCGTACAAGAAAAAGAGCCGTTGTGATTTTGGCGGCGGTTCTGGCACTGCTGATGTGCATTTGGACGGCTGTCTCCATGACGGCTGCCTACTATAGCCGGGAGGACAAGGCGGTCAATGTGGTGACAATGGGCAATCTGAAGGTCACCGCCATATCCGTTGTCCGTACTGAGAATGGGGAGATCAAGGACTTTGACGGGGCTTGTCCCACCGTTCCGGGTGAGAAAGTACCGTGGGTGCTGTCGGTGAAGAACAGTGGTGCTCATGATGCCTATGTCCGTGTTCGCTTGGATAAGAACATCAAGCTGGCAGAGGGTGTCACGGGCGAGCCGGATGCCGATGTGCTGGAGTTCGTCATCAACGAAAAAGACTGGACATTCAAGGAAGGTTACTATTATTGTAATAAAGCATTGGTACCCGGTGAGGTGTCTGCTCCTCTGTTCGAGGGCGCCGGCTACAGTGCCGATATGAGCAACCTGTATCAGGGCAGTGTCGCCGGAGCGGATGTATATATTGCCGGCACACAGGTCGCCAACAACGGCACGGATGTATTCACCGCCGCTGGCTGGCCTGAAGAATAAGTCATCATTTCATCTGTTTCATGGAAGAATCCGAAAGAAGGAGTGCTGCGATATGAAAAATCGCATTTTAAAGATCGCCACACTGGCTGTCAGTCTCGCACTGGTGGTGTCCTGTCTGTTCACCATCCCGTTCGTGACATCCGCCGGTGATGAACCCGCACAGGAAGGCGGCGGATCTGGCGGGCAGAATCTGGAAGAACTGATTCTGGATAAAACTGCCAAACTGAACGATGACGGGACTGTCACCCTCACTGTCGAGACCTATGTTACCGGTGAGGTTACCTATGAGGAAGAAAAGATCGAGAGCCCGGCAGACATCGTGGTGGTACTGGACTGCTCCAGCTCCATGCGTGACTCATTCGGCAGTGGCAGAAATGCCAAGACAAAATATTCCGCCATGGGTGATGCGGTCAAAAGCTTCGTCGACAGTACCGCCGCCCGCTATCAGGCGGACAAGACCGATCACCGGATCTCCATCGTCACCTACGGTTCTTCCGGCAACACAAGAGTCGGGTGGACTGCGGTCAATGCGTCCGGTACGACAACACTGAAAAACAACGTCACGAGTCTGTGCAACAGCAGCAGCAACTTTTCCAGTAGCACCACTAATATCGGTGCCGGTCTGAGACAGGCACAGACACTGCTTAATAATCTCAACTACTCCGGATCGAACAGCGATCGCCGGAAAGTGGTCATTTTGTTCACCGACGGTTATCCTGCCGCATCGGGTGATAATTATACCCAGTCCTATGCCGAGGACGCCATTGCGGTCGCCAAGCAGCTCAAGGATGCTAACGCCATGGTCTTCACCATCGGCATTTTCGACGGTGCCGATCCTGAGGTGACACACGGTTCACTGGAGCAATTGGGAGAGCTCGGATTGGATACGACCAATATCGGTGTCCTGGGCGGCGACAGGAACTGTGAGATCTATCAGTATTCCGACGGTTCCACCGATTCCAAATGGTTGGTGGATGACGACGATATCATAAGTGATTCTTATCCGATTATTGCCAACCGATTCATGAACTTCATGTCCAGTAACTTCCCGGCGGCGAATAAACTCGGTCTTTCCGAGGTGAACCGCTATCAGCACACATGGACCTATACGGCGTATCGGTATGAGTGGAGTTGGGATACCTGGAGTTTTGAACAGGTTCCGTATCAGGCAACGCAGAACAAGACTTATTACGGCTACAATGTTACGGACAGTTTCGAACGGGCGAGTGATCGGTACTATTTGTCCGCTCTCGATGCTGCTCAGTTGACCTCTGCTTTTGCTTCCGTTTCGTATTTGATCGAGACCGGCGGCACGACCATCCGTCTGTCCGAGCGGGCATATATCAAGGATATCATCTCCGATTATTTCCGTCTGCCGGATGAGTCGACGGTGGATGATATCCACACCTACACTGCCAAGTGCACCGGTAAAGATCCGAGCGGCAAGTTCCTCTTCGGTGACCGTGAGGCGACCGGCGAAGGGACCTCTTTCCCCAATGTCCAGGTCGTCATCGAGGATTTCTACAAAGAAGATGACCGTCGGAACGTGTCGGTCACCGGCTTCCCCTTTACCGACAACTATGTGGCGGTGAGCGAGGCAGGCGTGGCACGCGGCAGTAAACTGATCATTGAGTTTGTTATCAAACCGATCGACGGTTTCAGTGGCGGTAACAATGTCCCGACCAACAATCCGGAGTCCGGTGTGTATCCTTCCAAGGATTCTCCACCTCTCAAGCCGTATCCCGAACCTGAGGTGAACTATCCGATCAAGCCTATGGAGTTCCATAGCGATTTCGAGGATTTTGTGATCTACCGTGGCAACGGTGTCTGTATTGATCCGATCTTCAGTGCCCGGGATATGGATGATCTGCTGGACCGCTATGTTGAGCGCAGTATCTACTATTTCGGCAGATCGCTGACGGCGGCGGATCTTGTCGACGGGCATCCAAAGGACGGTATTTTGGCAGGCAATGAACTGGCAGGGGGCGTCGTTTCGCCTACCGCCACCTATACCTATCCCGCCAATTCCATTTGGCTGAAGCTCGGACCTACCGAGGACAAGAATATGGTTTCCACCGGAGACGAAGCGACACCGGTGTGGACGACCAACAGTGAGCCGTTCACTGTCTATGTCCTGCAACCGACCATCACGGTCAATGCCAACGATGTGGTGCAGTATTACGGCGCAGAGTATACGCTCGGTGACGGGATGACCTCCTCTTCGCCGGTGACCGTCACATGGGCAGAGCCTAACAAACTGGTGCCTACGGCGGAGCAGATCGAAGCCGGGAAGACACTGGCGGATGTGATTTCGCCCGGTATGTTGAAACCGTTTGATGCAGCAGATTTTACCGTTGCATTCGACAATGAGACCTATACCGGCAAGGTGTCCAAAAAAGAGGTCGTGGCAGACATCCAGTTGCTCACCGATAAGGTCATTGACGATCCAAGCATAATTAAATACAATATCACCTGTGATCAGTCCGAGACATACGGCTGTACATCGCCCCGGACGCTCCCCTATAGCCTTGTACATGCAGAGACCTGTTCTCTGACAGTGGAGAACGATGGCGGTAATCCGAGCGAGACCTTCTTCTACACAGTGCTGAAGGATGGCGAGGAATATACGCACATCAGTGTCAAGGGTGGCGAGACGGTAACGGTATCCGAACTGCCCATCGGTGAATACACCATCGTGCCGAATAACGACTGGTCGTGGCAGTATGAGATCACACCGGACGGAGACGATACGGTGACGCTGTCAAAAGACAATCCCACCGGGACGGTATCCTTTACGTATGAGGTCGACTCTGCTCCCTGGTACAGTATCATCAGTGAGGCGATCCGCAATGTTTTCGGTGTGGCTAAAGGAGGCGACTGAAGATGTCAAAGCATGATCGTCTGAACACGCATAAGAAATTGTATGTTATCTTCTCGGTCGTTGTGTTGCTGTTGCTCCTTGTCGGTACGACGGTGGCGCTGATCCTGACAAAGACGAAATCACTCCAGAATACCTTCACACCCGCCGGCGGCAGTGTCGAGGTGAACGAAGAATTTGACGGTGAAACAAAGAAAAATGTCAATGTCACCAACACCGGCGATTTTGAGGGCTATGTCCGTATCCAGTTGGTTTCTTACCGCATCAAAGAGGCGAGTGATAACCCGGTGCGTATCGGCGGTATGGCACCGTTGCCGGATTTTGAGCCCGGTGACGGGTGGCTGGATGCCGGAGACGGACTGTATATCTATTCGCTGCCGGTCGCAGCGGGCGAGCAGCCTGCATATGATCTGATCGGTGAGGATGGCATCACTTTACAGACCTATACCGACGATGACGGCGGTATCCAGGTAGTTGATGTCGTTGGCGAGCTGACCCAGTCCACACCGGTGGACTCGGTAAAGACAGCATGGAAAGTCAATGTATCTGACGGCGGCGTGATCTCGCTGAAGGAGGGTGCATGATGAAAAAGATGATCAAAGCGCTTCCCGTTCTGCTTGCAGCCGTGTTGCTGTTCTCGCTGATGACGGTGTCCGTTTCGGCGGGTACCGTGACCTATGACGGAACAGCGCAAGAGTTTGTGTTCGCTCCGGGCAGTGAGCAGTCTCCTACCGATCTGTTTGAAAACTTTAAGAACGTGATGCCCGGTGATACGCTGGAACAGGAGATCGTGGTCAAGAATACCGCCTCCGATAAGGTACAGGTACAGATCTATCTGCGTTCTCTCGGTGCGGATGCGAAAACCACCGATCTGCTGTCAAAAATGCATATGACAGTTACTGCGGTGGACGGCGATAAAAAGCTGTATGATGCTCCCGCCGATCAGACGGCACAGTTGACCGAGTGGACGTCACTGGGTAAATTCGATACCGGTGCCGCCATGAAACTGAAGGTGACACTGCAGGTCCCCATCGAGTTGGATAATTCCTATCAGGAAGTTTCCGACAGCATCACCTGGGAATTCAAAGCGGATGAGATCCCGGTTGAAGTACCGTCCGATCCCACCGGCGATGCCACCAATGTTTGGCTGTGGATCGTAGTGCTGGCAGTGAGTGCCGTTGCGGTCTTGTTGCTCATCCTGTTCGGCAGGAAGAAAAAGAACGATCAGTGATCGGAGCAAACAAAAAAATATTCTATCCGTAGCGCCGAGTGTTTTGAAGGACACTCGGCGCTCTGCGTTTGTGAGAAGACAGTTTCCGTCTTGCTACGGCTCGGTCACGCCACGGTTCTGACAGTCCCTCGGACTGTCATTCATTACCGCTCGGAGCCTTTGGCTACCCGACGGGGGAGGTGCTTTGTTGCCGTGGGTTTGGCGGGGTGCTCTGCGGAACGGGGAGCCAAAGGCTCCGAGCGGGTTGGCTATTTGAAGCCGTG
>JAZLKY010000381.1:0-1496 GCA_045597885.1 Acutalibacteraceae bacterium
ACAACGAAAGGACACGATCACATGGCACTGGACGGAGCATTTTTAGCCTGTGTGCGGGAGGAGCTGGAGCAACGCCTGCCCGAAGCAAGAATAGATAAGATCCATCAACCCGGACGGGAAGAATTAATGATCGGGTTACGCTTTCGTGGCGGGACCGGGAAACTGCTGATCTCAGCCTGTGCCAATTCTCCCCGCATCCATTTGACATCGGAATCCCCGGAGAATCCGACCAGTCCGCCGATGTTTTGTATGCTGCTGCGCAAACGCCTTACCGGGGGAAAATTGGTCGCCATCCGTCAGAATGGATGGGAGCGGGCACTATATCTTGATTTTGACTGTATCAATGAATTAGGTGATCCCGAACGGCTGACACTGGCGGTAGAGATCATGGGACGATACAGCAATATCATTCTGGTCGGACAGGACGGAACGGTTATTGATTCCATCAAGCGGATATATCCGGAGTTGTCCTCTGTACGCCCCATCCTGCCCGGTGTGCGGTATACTCTTCCCCCCGTTCCTGTAGAAAAAAAGGATGGCAGTACCGTCGCCCCCGCCGATGTGATCGCCGCCCTGCGGGCAGGCAAGGATCAGCCGCTCTCCAAAGCCCTGCAATCCATCATCAGTGGATTATCTCCTCTGTCCTGTCGGGAGATCGCCTACCGTTCCGCCGCCGGAAACGATCCGCTTGTCAGCGCCCTCACCGTCCGGGAATGGGAAAAATTAGAGCACTGCCTCCTGCGGACACAGGAAGCAGTGCTCACCGGGAAGAACCGTGTTCCCTACCTGCTCTGTCATCCGGACGGTACACCGATGGAATTCAGCTTTCAGCCCATCATCCAATACGGGCTGGCGGTGCGGGGGATTGAACAGCAAGATTTTTCAGCCTTACTTGATGCCTATTATACTAAAAGAGCGGCAACAGAACGCATGAAAGCAAAAAGCCGCGATCTGCTGCGTACCCTCTCCAATGCAGATGCCCGGATACGGCGCAAATTGGAGCATCAACGGCAGGAGCTGACAGCCTGCGACGACCGGGATCGGTGGCGCCTGTATGGTGATCTGCTGAATACGGCTCTGCACACGGTTCCCGCCGGAGCGACCGAGGTTCAGGTGATCAATTACTATGACGAGACTTGTCCAACCGTCACCATCCCGCTCGATCCGTCCCTTTCCCCCGCCGCCAACGCCCGCAAATTTTACAAAGAATACCGCAAGGCACAAACCGCCGAAGGCATACTCCGGGAGCAGATCATCGCCGGAGAAACAGAACTGACTTATCTCGATTCGGTATTTGATGCCCTTTCCCGTGCCACAACGGATGGAGAACTGGATGAACTACGGGAGGAACTGGAGCATGAGGGGTATCTGCACCAGAGTGGAAAAGGCGGCGGAAAACGCAAACCTCTTCAGCCGCTTTCCTTCCTTTCCGATGACGGATTCCTTATACTTGTCGGACGAAATAATACGGAAAATGACCGTCTGACCCTGCACAC
>JAZLKY010000382.1:0-1957 GCA_045597885.1 Acutalibacteraceae bacterium
CCCGCCAGTACCGCACGAAGCAACGGAAAGGTATACGACAAAGCAACCGACTGCGCCAGCATCATCACGCCGACACAGGAAGCATCCCGCCGCAAAGCCTTCGCTTCCGTCCGCAGAAATCCCTGCTGTCCCGGCGGAGCAAAATCAAAATGATCCAAAACGCCACCTTCATTTCGGAATAATCATAGCACATTTTTCTCAAAAAGTATAGCCCATTTGTAAATTTTTAAAAAAATGGGGTAGAAATTCCGTCAGCATTATGCTATACTGACTATTGTCGAACTTCGGTCGGCTATAGGGTCAAAGCGAGGAGGAACCAGAAATGCGACGCAAACTGTATGGCAACCACATCGAACCTGCCTGCGAATACTGTGCCAAGGCTCGGCGTGCTTCCGATGGCAGAGTGATGCTCTGTCTCCGAAAAGGGATTGTCCCGTTGTACCACCACTGCCGTCGTTTTCGGTACGATCCCCTGAAGCGGGTCCCCTTTCGCCAGCCGACACTGAAAAAACACGAGGCAGAAGAATTTAAGCTGTAGGATTTGACTCTCTTTGGCTATAGCCGAAGCGGCTTCGTCTGTGCACCGCCGGTCAACAACGCCTGCGGCTTAAAAAGCAATACGTTGAAAAGAGGTACAAGTATGAATAACATTTCCACCGATCTGAAGCAGGAAATACTGCAGAACAAGATCATCGTCATCGTCCGTGGCGTACCGTCCGCATCAATGCCCGATCTGGCAAAAGCACTGTATGACGGCGGCATCCGTATGATGGAGGTCACATTCGATCAAAAATCTACCGACAACTACCGGGAAACGACAGATGCCATCCGGGCAGTTGTAACACAGTTGGACGGAAAGATGCACATCGGTGCCGGAACGGTCATGACCGCCCGGCAGGTTCAGTTGGCAAAAGAAGCGGGAGCGGAATACATCATCTCCCCCAATGTGTGCCGTGAGGTGATCGAGGAAACAAAGCGGCTTGGACTGCTGTCGATGCCGGGCGCACTGACACCGTCTGAAATTGCAGATGCCTATGCCATGGGGGCAGATTTTGTCAAGGTCTTCCCCATCTCCAACTTCGGTGTCGGATATCTCAAAGCGATCAGCGCTCCCCTCTCCCATATCCCTCTGCTTGCCGTGGGTGGTGTCCGTCCCGAAACGATGGCGGAATACGGTGCGGTAGGGGCATGCGGATTCGGTGTCGGCGGCAACCTTGTCAACAAAGAATGGATCAGAAGCAAAGAATTTGACAAGATCACAGCCGAGGCACGCCGCTACTGTAAAGCACTGGAGGGTTGACCGTGAAGATACTGTGTTTGGATGGCGGCACGACCAACACCCGTGTGCGACTGTCAGACGGAAAAACGATCCTCGACACCGAAAAAGCGGGGATCGGTTCTTCGGCAAAGGATAATTCATTACTCAAATCGACCGTCAAAGAAATGATCCGGCTCATACTGGAGCGCAACAGCTTGCATGAGGGTGACATTGAGGCGATCCTCGCCGTCGGCATGATCACTTCCGAATTCGGTCTGTATGAATTACCGCACATTTATGCGCCCGCCGGATACAAAGAATTCCACGAAGGCATGGTGCGGGTGGAATTGCCGGATATCACCGCCATCCCCTTTTATTTCATCCCCGGATTCCGCAATGCACCCGACAGTTTCAACATGATGCGGGGCGAGGCAAGCGAATGTCTCGGCATCTGCTCACAAATGGGCATCACCGCTCCGGCGGCACTTATACTGCCCGGCAGTCACAACAAGGTGATCATCTTTGACGGCGAAAAGATCCTTTCCTGCCGTTCGGCAATGAGCGGTGAACTGATCGCCGCCGTGACGAACCACACCATTCTGCAACACTGTTTCGAGCATCCCCTGCCGAAGACATTTGAAGAAAAAGCACTGATCGAGGGAGCGGCGCACTGTTCCGAGAACGGTCTGACCATGACAC
>JAZLKY010000383.1:0-11731 GCA_045597885.1 Acutalibacteraceae bacterium
TGCTTGCTGCCGCCGTTGAGCATATCGCAAACCCACGGCATCAAAATGCCTCCCTTGTCGGGTAGCCGACCGTCCCGCCATTGATTTTAAGCTTCACCCAGCGGCAGCAAGCAGCCGCCCTACGGTTGGTTAAATCAATTCTCCTTTTTACAATTCGACACCTGAGCGGCAATATATGCCCGGAACAACGATATTCCGTTGAAAGTGTTTTTACCCGAATATAAACGCTATGGACGAGCCGCTCTCTTAAAGCGGAATTTACAGATCATTGACTATGCTGATCTGGTGATGGCATTCTGGGATGGCAGATCGAAAGGGACAAAGCATGTGATCGACTGCTGTCACGAAATGGGGAAACCGGTTTACTTTTTTAGAGGTCGCCTTATGAAATGATCCTTTCAGACGTTGTTTTTTCCACGGTTCCTTGCATGATTTTCACTGTTTGGCACAAACTGTTGGGGAAAGGATGTGGCAATGTGATAAAACTGGCCTTTTTTGACACCAAACCTTACGACCGGCAATGGTTCGACCGGTACAACCCCGGTTATGAGATCCAGTATTATGAGTCAAAGCTCAACGCCCGTTCCGCCCGGCTGGCGGCGGGATGTGATGCGGTGTGCTGTTTTGTCAATGATACGGTGGATGCCGCCACTGTCAACGAGCTGGAACGGTTCGGTATCCGGGTGCTGGCGATGCGCTGTGCCGGATACAATAATGTGGACATCCGGGCGGCGCAGGGGAAACTGACGGTGTTGCGGGTGCCCGCCTATTCTCCCTATGCGGTGGCGGAACACGCTATCGGATTGCTGTTGTGTCTGAACCGAAAGATCCACAAGGCGTATATTCGTTCCCGTGATTTTAATTTCAGTCTGATGGGGCTGACCGGGGTTGACCTGCACGGCAAAACGGCGGGAGTGATCGGTACCGGCAAGATCGGCAGAGCATTCATTGACATCTGTCGGGGATTTGGGATGACTGTGCTGGCATATGATCCCTATCCCGCCGATGATCTGTCGATTTGCTATGTGTCGCTTGATGCCCTTTTGCGGCAGAGTGATGTGATCTCCCTGCACTGTCCCCTCACCCGTGAGAACCGGCATCTGCTGGACAAGGCGGCGTTTGCCCGGATGAAGCCGGGCACCTTTCTCATCAACACCTCCCGTGGCGGTTTGGTGGACACCACTGCCCTGTTAGAGGCACTTAATGACGGTACTCTGCGGGGTGCGGGATTGGATGTATACGAGGAGGAGGCAGATCTCTTTTTTGAGGACAATTCCGACACTCCGGTTCTTGATGATGTGCTGAGCTTGCTGGTATCCCGTCCCAATGTGATCCTGTCCTCTCATCAGGCATTTCTGACCGAAGAAGCGTTGGCGGATATTGCCCGCACCACATTTGAAAATTTAGAGGCATTTTTCAGTGGAAAACACCCGTTGAAAAATGAAGTGGTTTATACCGCTCCAGAAAAAGTAAAAGGATAAAGACACGCCGTCGGCATCCTGACAACAGGATACCGACGGTATTTATTATTATATATTATACTTTCTGTTTTACATTTACCTCGCCGGAAGACAGGTCGAGCGTGTTTCCGTCTGCCATACGGACGGTCAGATGACCGGCATCCGTAATGGCAACGGCGGTGGCATCAAACTGCTGAAGCCCCCGCACTACGGTGACCGGTTTGCCGAGCAGGATACTGCGGCGGCGGTTTTCTTCCAAAAACGAGCCGTCGGCAAGGGTGGGGAGCATCTCATCCAAACGGCTCAGCACCGCCTTCAGCAGCCGTTCCCGGTCAACGGTCGCTCCCTCGTTGCCCAGTGAGGTCGCAACCGATTGCAGATCGGGAGGGAAAGCGGTCGCCTTGACATTGATCCCAATGCCGAGGATGAAAAAGGGCTCTTCTCTGACGGTGGAGGATTCTGCCAGAATACCGCAGATCTTTTTTCCGTTGACATACAGATCGTCTATCCATTTGATGCCGACATGCAGGGCGGGACAGCAGTCCTCGACAGCATGGCAGACCGCCACGGCGGCACAGGAGGTGAGCAGTCCGGCATCCGGCAGGATATCCTGCCGCAAAATGACTGAAAAGTACAGTCCGCCGTCAGGCGAAAAGAATTGGTGTCCCCGCCGCCCTCTGCCGGCAGTCTGCCGACGGGCAACTACTACCGCTCCTGTCGGAGCGCCCGCTATTGCCCACTGTCGGGCGGCGGTATTGGTAGAGAGAAGTTCTTCCTCGATACGAATGAGGTGACCGGAAGGCAACGGCATCATGCGCTCCTTTTCAACGGAAGACGACCGCACCGAGAACGGGCTTTTGCAGTTCCCGGCACAGATATACCGTGCGTTCCACATCGCTCATTACGGAAAAATCGGTTTTTTCCGTAATGATAACCGCTTCTGCCGATTCCAGCAGCTCCGCCGTGTGGGGATCACTGGCGGGGTAACTACCTGTCTCCAATGTGATCGCATTTTCGACCAAGGCGGTTTTGACGGCGGCGAACAGCGCCTGTTCTTCCGTCGTCCGTTCACTGCCGACAGCCAGCACGGTCTTGGCATCGTGCGCCTGCGCCAGCAGGGCGATCTGTCGGGTGAGGATGCGGGTGGCGGCATCGGCATCAAGCGGCTCACTGCCGGAGTGCAGCACCCGTTTCAGCCAACGGTCCAGTGCCGATGCTTTTTTGACCGGCAACCGGGTGACGGTGGTAATCAAATACAGACCGAAGCGGTCCGGCAGGTCTTCCGGAAGGTGCAGACGGCGGCTGAAAAGGTATGCCAATACCCACCAGGCACACAGGAGGACAAAAATACCGACAGCGCCCAATACGGTCAATTTTTTACTGAATGAGGCTTTTGTTACCGGTTCAAGCCCCTTGAGGGTATACCGCACCTGCTCCAAATACAGTTTTTCTGCGGTGTTGAGATCGGCGAGAGAGGTGTTGAGTTGGTTCTCCAAGCTGTCCAGCCCGGTGATATTGTTTTGTTGGACGGTTTTGATAGTGGCGCTTTTGGTCAGTGAATAGGTACTGCCGACCAGGCGGCATTCGTGCACTGCCACCGCCTGAGTTACCAGTGGCTTGACTTGTTCCATATAGTCCGTCAGACAGGAGACGATATCCTGGCACTGGTCCTTATCGGTCGCCATGATGCTGACATTGAGGAGGATGCTGTTGGAGGTATCGACCAGCATGACGGTGGTATCGTATTCGATCGTGGAGGAGACAAGGTCTTCGATGGAGAATCCCGTTTCCTGCAGATCCAGTTTTTCGGTCACATTCTGCGACAACTGGGTATCGGTGAGGAATTTTTTATAAAGACTTGCCGAAGCATAGCAGTTATTCCCGGTGATCAAATAGGACAGTGTCTGGGTGGGAATGGCATTGGAGTCGATCCGCATGAGCAGTGAATGCTGATTATAATCCAATTGCCGCTCGTAGGCAGTCAGATCAATCAGCGCCCGGTTCATTTCGTCACTTTGATTGTCTTCGGTGATCGCT
Source organism: Acutalibacteraceae bacterium (assembly GCA_045597885.1). Lineage (GTDB taxonomy): Bacteria > Bacillota > Clostridia > Oscillospirales > Acutalibacteraceae > UBA5905. The sequence goes on from JAZLKY010000383.1 coordinate 3,498, forward strand.
GTCGCCCGGCGGTAGTTGACCGTATCAAGTGCATATTTTCCGCCCCCGATCAGGATGGCTCCCACCAATGAAATGATCAGCAGTGACCGCCAGTGCAGGAAAACATGCAGTAGCAGATCCTTCAGATCCAACCGGATCTCATCATCAGCCGTGTAATTTTTCTTTTCCATCGTTCCGTTCTCCTTTTTATTTTTCCAGCCCCATAAATGCCGCTAACCGTTGACTGCTGTTGCCGTCGTGGCAGGCAAACACCTTGTCAAACAATTGGTGTCGGGCATCCCGGTAGGGATCATTACCGACAAGTACGTCCTCCACAAAGGCGGTAAACTGTTTCTGATCATAGATCAAATGCCCCGCCATGAGCGACCGGGGATCATCGACGATGAATCCGGCGGTATAGTCTTCGGCATCGTCGAGCGTGTAGCCGATCGGTCTGTCAAGATGAAGAAAATCGTAGGCAACGGAGGAGTAGTCGCTGATGATGGCATCGGTATCCTTCATCAGCCGGAAATTATCTACCCCCAACCGCTTGACAGCGACACCGTCCAGCACCGTGATGTTGGAAAGGCTATGGATCTTAACGGTAGTCATATCCTGCATGGGGTGGATCTTGACGATCATCAGTGTATTTTCCTGTGCTAAGCGGTGGTTAAATGCCTCCACTTCTTCCATGCTGTTGAAAATGGGGATGCCGAGCGGCAGTTCTCTGGTGGAATCGTTGCGGGTGAAATCCAGTGGTTTTCGAAACGTCGGCATCCACAGGATCACCTTGCGGTAGGTTTGTCGGGTGATTTTCGACAGATCGCCGGGGGTATCATCGTACAGTACATCGTGACAGGGATATCCCAAGATCTGTTGCAGATCGTTCGGATAAGGGATGCCGTATTCGTTTGCCAGTATGGGGGCCAGGAACGGCGACGGTGCCAGCACGGCGGTCAATCCGTCCGCCGGCAGGATGATCTTTCCTTTGAATCCCTTCAGTCCCACAGGGCCGTGCGTCTGATAGACGGCGATCTGTCCCTCCTGCACCTTGGTGCTGATCACATGATCCGAGCAAAGATACTTTGACGTACAGTGATAGTATGCCTTACGCAGGCTAGGACGGAACATATTGATGCCGGTGACATTTTTCGGCAGATTTTTCGGTTTTTTGTTTCGCAGTAGCCAGACGATCCGATATTTTTCATTATATCCGTTGCGAATGAGATATTGATAGAACGCCCCGCCGTTGGAGTCGAAATCGTTATGGCTTTCCAGCAGGATCGTATCTGTCAGGCGGCGGTTGCCAAACAGCTTTTTCCCTATCGCCATAGTCTTCTGATCAAGCGGATAGTAGATCTTGTTTCGCAGGATGACACCGCAAACATAGGACAGCCCGTACCGCCGGACACGGGTGGTGAATTTATTCCATGCGTTCATTTGTTTCCTCCGTTCTTCTTTGCCTTTGGAAGGATGGCGCTGAGTATCTGCACGATATTTTTACGGTACAGCAGCAGGATGGCGAGCAGGACGGCGATCTGACCGATATAGCAGTGACCGTTCAGATGCTCCAGCACCACCTGCCCGCACAGCAGGCAGTAGGCGATGATATCCCGCCACAGCGTGATCCGCAGGGTGATATACCGCCGGATTACCACATACCGCACTGCCCACATCACCACGTAGCAGGCGGCGGTGGCGATGGCGGCTCCCTGCACCCCGATGACCGGGATGAGCAGGGCATTGAGCACGGTGTTGACGGCGGCGGAGATCAGTGTGGTCACGGCGATGATCCGGCTTTTTTTCACTGCTGAGAAAATACTGCCCAAAAAGGCGGTCATGGCATTGAACATCACTGAAATGAGCAGGACGGAAGAGTAGTTCCACGCCTCAAAAAAGTCCTTGGCGAACAACAGCCGTGCCAGGGGCACATTGATGAGGATCAATCCACTGCAGATGCACACGATAAGTGAGTTGTATACCCGATAGGTGTCGGAGAAGAATCCGTCCTTATCGTCTTTGTCAAATTCTTTGATGGCGGACAGATTCCATGCCTGAGAAAAAACAGTGTAACAAATGGACAGGATGGTGGGGATCTTGTAGGCTACTGCATAGATGCCGTTCTGATCCACGCCGCAGATGGCGGTGACAAAATATTTGTCGAGGAAAGCATTGATCCACAGCGCAATGTTATTGAAGATCAATGGGATACAGTAGGCACGCATGGCTTTGCGGGTGGCGGCGTCGCAGGTTTTGCGAAAATACACCCGCAAAGGCAGTTTGATGCGTAGCAGGGAATAAAGAGAACCGCAAAACGGGCCGATGATCAGTGCCAGCAGATAGCCGGTGATGCCGATACGCACGACGACCAAAAACAAAATATTGCACAGGATCATGGATAGGGAAGAAATGATCCCCGCTATTGCCACGGCTTTGACATCGTCTATGGCACGCAGATAATTTGTCAGTAATTGATACGAAGCAGTGAAAAAATAAAAACCGAAAACGTACAGGTAATACGAATCATCCCACGGGACAAGTCCGCTCCACCAAACCAATATCATGGTGAGGATCAACAGTAAACTGCCGATCATCGTCACACGGGAACCGTAGGACAGAATCTCGTCAGGATCGGTCTTCTTATCCAGCGTGAACCGTAATACGGCATCCGCCACATTGATGGTGAAGAGATACATCATCAGCGTGGCGGTGGTGGTGATCAGATCCGCCACCCCATATTCTTCCGTCGAAAGGATATTGGTATACAAAGGGACAAGAAGAAACGACAAAATCTTGGTGCCAAAGGAATTGATGGCAAAGATCAGTGTGTTTTTCCCCAGGTATTTATACTTGCTTTCCATATAAAGTGCAGACTCCTATGCAAACAGTTTCTTATTTAGTTTTCCGATCAGCCAGTCAAATATGACCGCCATGATCAGTGTGATCGCCAGGCACAACGGGACGAACACCAACGGCTGTTCGGTCAGCAGACCGAAATGCTGCAGGGTGAGCATGGGCAGACGCTGCAGAATGTATATACTGAAGGCATGTTTTCCGACAAACAGGAGAATACGGCTCTTGATCTCAAAAAACATACTGAACCAGACGATCGCCAGCACGAACGCACAGGAAGCAATGTTCATCAGATAATCGTTGTCCCGCATATGATAGGTGCCGAGCAGGACGGCGAGCAGGGTGAGCAGGGACAGTACGGACAGCCATTTTCCGTGGCGGAACAAGGCGATAAGCTTGTGACGGAACAGGAACATCCATACCCCCAACGGATAGCACATAATGGTGGAGAAAAACCGGGAGGGCGTGGCGGTCAACTGCATGACGGCAATATACGCTACCGTCCCTTCGGTGACAAACAGCGCCTGTCGGGTGGGAGAATCGGCAAACAGCCGGGCACCGAGGTAGGACAGCACATACATAACCAATATGGCAAAGATATACCAGTTACTGTTTCCGACGGCGGTCAGCCCGATGAAGCTGCCGGCAATCGCCAACGGCGTTTTTTTGATCCCCAAACAACCGTTGACCAGCAGATACAGCAGAATGGCGATATCGAAATTGAGCAGGGTTTTCAGCAGGCGCTTTTTGGGAAACTGCTGTACGTAGGATGTGCCGCCCTTGACGATCTGTGCCATCACACCGAATCCGGAAAATGCCAAAAAGGTCGCCACCACCCATTGATTGTGGAATCCCTGAAAGTGGCGATACCACCCGGTGAGCCGGGAAGCCGTCAAATGAAGATACTGGGTGCTGTGGCTGAGCAGAATACAAATGACGAAAATACCGTTGATGACGGTGGTATCCTGCTTACACAGGACAGTTTCATCCGACCGTCGGAGGCGGAGACTGATCAGTGTGATCAGTCCCAGCAGTGCTACGAACAGGAACATAGATTACCCTCCCGCCTATTTTAAACTTTCTTTTTTTGATACGGTACTTCCATCGCCGTCTGACCACCCGTCCCGCCACAAAGGGATCATCGAGATTCATCAGCAGGCAGAAAAACGGCAGCATTTTATATGAAGTGAGGTGGGCATTCACCAGGTTTTCGGCGGCAAGGATGAGCAGCGCGAGCGTAAGAAAACCGTTTCCCCGACGCTGTACGGCGTAAGTCACATAGGTCCACAAGCCGATGATCAGCAAAGCGGCGATGATACCCTGTTGAATGAACAGCAACACGTACCCGTTGTCCACCGTGTTGTTGGCAAGGACGGTGGAATTATAGGAACCGGCAAGCTTTCCGGCTCCCAAAATGTGAAAGCCGTAGAAATCGACGGCGGCTTTTGCCAGATTCAGCCGGTTGTTGAACAGGAGATCCAGCATCCGGGACAGCGAACTGCGGGGATCAAATGTCACCGAGGCTATCAAACTCAAAAGAGCGCAGAACGGATAAGCCAGGAAAGAGATGCCGTTGCGGTAGCCGGTGTTCCGGTTTTTGGTTACGGTCCCCAAGAAGCGTACGGCATAGTAGGCAATACAGGCAAATACCGTGAGCAAAAATACGATCCGTGAACCGAAGAATTTGAAAATAATAAAGTTCAGCACCATAATAACGGCGTTTTCATACCATTTCAGTGTATTTTGCCGATACACGATCAGTAACAGGTATACAATGAGAAACGCCAGCGCCACCTGATTGTGTACCAGGAAGCCCATATTGTGGCGGATATACTGTCCGCCGAAAAAGCTGCCGGCATAATCCCCGATATACCGATAATCCAATTCATCCTGCAGAATGCCGATCTTGGCGCACAGCATCACAAACAAATGGGAAGCGGTGAGTGTACCGATAGAATACGAAAAAATCTTCTGTACCGAACAGCCCTGTGCCGCCAGCATAAACAGCACCAGTGGGATCATAGCCATGCCGGCGTCTGCCTACAGGGTGTTATGAATAACGAACACACCTAATGCCAGCAGAAATACCAGCCGGTTCTTTTTACTGCGGCGATTCTTCCAGGCGACCAGTACCGCCAGACATCCCAATACGGCGTAGCGGATCAGTGCCAGCAGTGTGTGACAGGCGCCGATCCGATCAAATTGTGATTCGGAAAAGACCTGATCCAACAGGTACACGGTGAAGAGAAAGAAGAAACAGGAGGAATATTTTATTTTTCTCATACTATTCCTCCCGTTGCAACAACTGTCGCAGTTTGGCTATTGCCTTTTCCCAACTGTATGTGCGGACAGATTCTACGCCGGCGGCAGCCAGCTTTTCCCGCAAAGGCTCTGATTCAAACAGCCGACTGATATGATTGGCAAGGCTGTCTGGATCTCCGACCGGGGAGAGCAGTGCATTGACGTTGTCCTCGGCATATTCCAGCACGCCTTTATAAGCGGTGGAAACCAAGCAGGCACCGCACGCCATGGATTCCAATCCGGTAAGCCCGTATCCCTCCTCCACCGAGGCGCACAGAAAGACCTGCACCGCATTGTAAATGGCGACGGTTTCCTCCTGTGATGCGCCCCGTTTGTAATGGAACCAGTCGGGCAGGTCGGCGGGGCGGGGGAACATACCAAACATCTCCACCGTCAGATCGGGATACTGCTGTTTGACTTTATCCAGCGCCGCCAGAGCGCAATCCACCCCTTTGACGGGAGAGGTATGATACAGCAGACCGACGGTATGTGCCCGTCTCTGTGACTGCGGCACGATACAGCGATAGATGGCGGTGTCAATCGGGTTTTTGAGTAATACCGACGGCTTTTCGGCATAGCGGTCAACGATCTCTTTGAGCCACCCGGAAACAGCAATATTACAGAATCCGTACCGGTAAGTCGAATGGACATAGTCATCAGATCTTTCCCAGTTTTCGTATCCCTGGATCAGATAAAACTTTTTTGCTTCGGGGAAGTCATTTTTTACTGCTTCCACCGTTTGGATCCCGGTAGCAAAGCAGACATCCGGCTTGCCGACCCGCCGCAGATACTCTTTTTCATAACTGGAAACCTTTCGTATGGCGGGGTGGAGAGGAAACCACTTCGGTTCGGCGGCAGTGATGTGATTGATAGCCCATCGACGTAAAAATGCCGGAAGCGGATATTGCTGTAAAGCACCGTCATTCAAAAAAAGCAGTACCACCTCGTCGCCGCCCTGTGCCAAACGGTTGGCATATTCAAATACGATTTTGTACCCGCCGATGGGTTGGCGGGTGAATTTCGGCAGAACAAAGCAAACGGTCATAGCAAACCTCCGGTGATCATCAGCGTAGGGTATTCAGCCGCAGACGGTATCGCACATTGGCAAAAAAAGCATCCCGAAACGCCCACACGGTTTTCGGCGTGAGGCGGTGGGTGTCTTGCCTATACTTAAACTGGATCGAATCATACAGCGTCTTTTGCTCGGCGGCAGACAGTATTCCCGCCGCCGACAGGATCTCCCGCATTTCCAATGCGGAATCCCGCATTTTTCCCAAATCGGCAGACAGATTCTGCCCGCCGGTGTCGTTGTGAACATACACCGGTCGGGGATTGCAGGCGAACCGGGCGCCGGATCGGAAAAGCAACAGCCACAGAAGCCAATCATCGGCTCCGTTTTTTTTCATCAGTTTTTCCTGCCACAGGGACGGAACGGCACAACGGCGGATCAGACATTCTCCCGGTGAGGGGATCAGATTGCGAATACGCAGAAACCGTTCTTCCCGGATCAAATAATCCATCGCCTTGCCGTTCAGATAAATGGGCTTGCTGATATCCCCCAAATGATAGACACCGTTTCCGACGACCACGTCGGCGTTTTTCGTCAGCCGGACCTGCTCATCGAATCCTTCTGCTACCAATTCGTCATCCTGGTCCAAAAACAGCACCCATTCGCCTTCAGCGTGACGCAAGCCGTTGACACGGGCTCCCTGTATCCCCATATTTACCGGGTTTGCTATCACCTTTATGGCAAGTGCGGCATCTGCAGGCAGTTCCACCGGTACGTCCGGACTGTCGTTGACTACGACGACATCCCATGACGCAAGATCCGCAGTGGCCTCTGCTGCGGATCGGATGCTGCGGAACAGCCGTTGAAGGTAGGCATTTCCTTTATAAAAAGGGATGACCACGGTTATACTGACAGCCATCGTTGTTTTCCTCTTTTCTTCGGGCGATCCTTATTTTTCTTTCAATCGGGTGTATTCCGCCTCAAAATTCTGCACATACGCCTCGATGGAGAATTGCTCCAGCAACCGTTGACGGGAATGCTCCCCCATGGCAGTGCGCAGGGCATCATCGTCCAGCAAGCGGTTGATTTTCTGTGCCAAATCGGCGGGATCACGCACATCCGCCAGCAAGCCGTTGTATTCTTCCTTGACCATTTCACATACGCCGCCGTGGCGGTAGCCCACCACCGGCTTGCCGGTGGCCATGGCCTCTAAGACGACGGTCGGCAACGGGTCCGGATTGGTGCTGGGAAGGACAAAAACATCCAATAATTTGTATATATTCTGGCTGTCGGAGCGGTAGCCCTGCTGAATGATACGGTCCCGGTAGGAGGAGGCGGCAATGGCATCAGCCAGTTCCTGTTCCCGCCATTCTTCTCCTTCAAAAGCGGCGCCGGCAAATACGGTATATACGCCGGGATGGGCAGCCATGACCGTCTCGGCGGCTTTGAGGAAATCGCCCTGCCCCTTCCAACTGTTTACCCGTCCGATCATGCCTATGATCTGTGCATCACGGGGAATATTCCACTCATCGTATAAATAACTGGCATCTGCTTTTGGAGAAAACCGTCCGGCATCTACTCCATTATAGATCACTTTGACAGTGTTTTCCCGGAAATGACTGCCAGCGGTCAAATGCGCTTTGACCGCCTGTGAAACGGTAATCACCGTATCGGCATACCGGGCAATGAGCCAACTGGTCACCTTGTACATGATCCGAGGGCTGACGATGATTTCGTGAACATCCCACAGCAATGGTATATTCAGCCGCCGACTGACAAACGCCCCCTCCAATGTGGCGGCGGTATTGTTATGGATCACATGAATATTTCGCTGTTTGGCCCAGGCGGCGATCCTTCCCGTATACTTCAGCATACCGAACGCATACCGAATGATCCCGACGGGGTTAAAGTAGCGGCGGCGCATGATGGGATACGGCATAACGGCAACTTCAGCACCTGCTTCCCGCAGGGCATTTACCAGTACGCCGTCCGTCGGCAAAATGACATAGGGAGTGAACCGTTCCCGGTCCAGCCCCCGAATGAGATCCAGCATCACTTTGTCGGCACCGTACATCTCAGCCCCGGCGTGAAG
>JAZLKY010000384.1:0-11617 GCA_045597885.1 Acutalibacteraceae bacterium
ATTGATCAGCACCTGTTCACAGAATTTAGCGGCTTCCGCGTGGTTTTCAATAAAATAAACCTCCAAATTATGCCGCAAAAATTCTGTCATGGATTCCTGAATGAACTTATTATTGATGGCTTTTTTTGTTTGGTTTTCATATGAAGTCTGCGTAGAAAAGGAGCTGGATACCAACACAAGACAATCCTGCACATCCTGAAATGTGATCCGGCTCTCATTCTTGAGATATTTGCCGTTTTTCTTCAAAAAGGCATCCACCTCAGAAACAAAAGCACTTCTCACCGCCTTGTCGGGAGAACCGCCGTGCTCCAGCCAACTGGAATTGTGATAATACTCCAGCATGCTGATCTTGTTGGAGATACACATCGCCACATTCAGCTTCACCTTATATTCCGGCTTGTCCTCCCGATCACGCCCGGTACGCTCCGCCGACCAGCATTGTACTCCTGTCAGCGTATCCTCCCCGGCAACCTCCCGGACATAGTCCTCGATCCCGTTGGTATACAAATATTCCGTTGTTTCAAAACCGTTGCCGTGCTGATCGTGGAAGCGGAACAGTAAACCGGGATTCACGATCGCCTGCCGCCGTAGAACATCATCGTAGTATGCCGTGGGAACAACAATATCAGTAAACACCTGAATATCCGGCTTAAACCGGATCTTCGTCCCGGTATCCTTTTTGGAATATGGCTCTTTTTTCAGTCCGCCGATGTTTTCTCCGTGTTCAAAATGTAAAGAATAAAGGAAGCCGTCCCGCCGCACTTCCACATCCATGTATTCAGAAGCATATTGGGTAGCACAGGCACCTAATCCATTCAGTCCCAAGGTGTAATCATCGGTATCATATTTACCACCGGCATATAACTCACAGAAAATCAGAAACCAATTGTACTGCTGTTCCTTCTCATTGTAGTCGACCGGAACACCGCGCCCGTAGTCCTGCACCTCGATCGACCGGTCTTCGAACCGGGTGATGTCGATCCGATTGCCGTATCCCGCCCGTGCTTCGTCCACCGAATTGGACAAGATTTCGAACACAGCGTGCTGACAGCCCTCCAGCCCATCAGATCCAAACATCACGCCGGGACGTTTACGCACCCGGTCCGCCCCTTTCAGAGCAGTAATGCTGTCATTATCGTATACTGGTTTTTTACTTGCCATTCATCCATCATCCTTTAGCAAGATATAGTGTTTATTTCGTCTGTCACAGACAATTATATGTTGTACCGTTCACGGCAACAGTACATTCTGTCCGGTAGGTGCTTCACCCGTCTCCTTGGTAGAGAAATAGGCATCCAGGATCTGCCTTGCCACATGGGAAGCGGCACCGGATGTGCCGCGTTCCAGCACCACGGCAACAGCGACTTCGGGATTGTCCGCCGGTGCATAAGCGATGAAGGTGCCATGATCAGAGCCGGTACTCAACCCGGTCTGTGCCGTACCCGTCTTACACGCAACGGTGTAAGGAGTCGAAGCAAAATAGGACCGTGCTGTACCGGATTTGCCGACAGCGATCATCCCCTGCTTCACCGTCTTCATAGCGGAATCGGTCCATTCCACCGTTGCCGCTACTTCCGGTTTTACCACTGTATCGGAACTGCTGTCATACTCCCGGTATGCCTGAATAAAATGCGTTTTGTACCGCACGCCATTATTAGCGATCATCATAACATAGGACGCCAGTTGGATGGGAGTGTATGCTCCCCTCTGACCAATCGCCAACTGCAAATAGTCACCGGGGACCCATGTTTGACCGACTGATTGCAAATATTCGGGATCATGCTGAATACCGGCTGACTCTCCGATCTCCACACCGGTCTTCTGCCCGAAACCGTATTTATTGAGATAGGGGAAGATCGAGTCCCCCATCACACGTCCGACATCATAAAAGAAAAAGTTACAGGATTTCTGAAGCGCCGTTACCACGTTGAGTGCTCCGTGCAGCCCCATGCACTTCGGCGTATAGCTAGGGGCGTAGTAGGTATAGCGCAAAGTACAACGGATCGAGGTGGAAGGAGAAATTTTCCCTTCTGTCAATGCCGCCAGAGCCATACCCGGCTTAAAGACTGAGCCGCAGGGATACGAGCCGTACAGCGCCCGGTTGAACAGTGGATTATCGGGATCGTTCACCAACTCGGTATAATTCTCTGTATAGGTAGAAAGGTCGTACCCCGGCGAGGAAGCACAGACCATCACGCCGCCGTTCTTAACATCCAGAACGACCGCCGCTCCGCTTTTAACATCCCGCCCGTTATTGACAGCCGCCGTTGCCCGTAAGGAGGCAATCTTTGCATCCAGCACATCCTGCGCTGTCTGCTGTAATTTGGAATCCAAACTGAGAATCACTGTTTTCCCCGGAATCGGCGCCTGGGTTTCCTTTTCCGATATCACCGTTCCGGAGGAATTTTTGACCAGCACCCGCTTTCCGTTCGTCCCCCGCAGATCTGACTCAGCCGCCGACTCGATCCCGCTTTTGCCGACAGTGTCGTTATAGGAATAACCCTTCTCTTTCAGCTCGGCGTATTCTTCTGCATAGATCGGCCCGACAGAACCGATAATGTGACATCCCACCGTCCCGCTTTCGTATTGCCGAACCGGGACCGTTATGACGTCAACGCCGGGATAATCCGAACTGTTTTCCAAGATCCGATACATCGTATCCGAAGAGATATCGTTGGCAAAAACATAGGGAGTGGACTGGTTGAATCCGGCACATATCATCTCATATCGGATACCGGCGACGGAGCGTCTCTCCTCATCTGAATAGGATTGGAGGCAAAACTTCTCGGTCATTTGGTCCATACAGTTTTCAGCCGTAGCGTAGGATGCCATCCGCAAATAGGAGTGCAGTTTGCTTATACCTACATCCCGATCCTGTTCATAACTGTAGGGCAGTTGCTCGGATATCGGCAAAGAATCTGCCCATTCCTCTCCCCTTTCCCGAAGCAGAGACACCAGGCGAAGAATACAGTCGTTCTCCGCTTTTTGCTGTTCCTCTGCCGAGCCATGCGGAAAATAGTTATAGTCCAATACCACCGCATAACTGGTTCGGTTAGATACCAACGGGATCTGATTGCGGTCGAGTATCTCACCACGGGATGCGGCAATGGAAATCGAAGTTTGGGTGCTGGCATCCGCCAGTGAAGCGTACTGTTCTCCCTGCAGAATCTGTACCTGAAATAAGCGAATGAAAAAAATTCCAAAAATGACCGTGATCGCCAAAAATAGCCCCAGAACCCGTCGCAAACGCAGTCCGGCGGGAGCATCCGGCGTTTTCAGCATGAGCGGTCATCCCCTTTCAAGTCTTTCCCTGCGGCGGATCAGGCGAGCTAACAGCCGAACCGCCCAAAAAATCAGTGGCGAGAGAATTAAAGTATACAGTGCATTGGGCAAATACACCCGCCACAAAAGAGAAAATAACTGTTCCTTTGCAAAAATTACCTGGCAAAAGAACCATTCAGCCAAAGTGTGAAACAAAACAGATACAACGCACAGCAATATAGTTGCAGGAAAGTTGGCTCGGAGCAACCGTTCTACCAAAAGACCGCATATCAACCCGATCAGCATCAATATCAATGCTTCAAATCCAAAAAGGTAAGACGAGAAAACGCCCCACAGCAAACCGGACAGCAGCCCGATCACCGCACCTGCCCGTCCACCCTCAAACACCGCCACGCAGACGGTATAAATAATCAGTGGTGACGGGCGGACACCAAAGACCGCAGGGAAAAAACGGGGTGCTGTCTGAAACAGCAGGATCACCAGAGCAGACAAGCCATATATACACCACGACAAATAATTCTGTTGACGAAACAGTAATGCCTTCTTCTTGCTCACGGTCAGTCATTCGCCCCCTGCCCGTCAAAAGAGGTGATCACCATCACCTGTTTCAAATTAAATATATCGGCGAACAATTCGACATCAGCATCCAACGTCAAGCCGTCTGATGCCCCGGCAACAGTTTTTACTCTGCCGATAAGCAACCCGCCGGGATAAATACCACCAATGCCGGAGGTGATCACATAGTCACCGATAGCAGCACCGGAAGAGCGCTCCAGGGTATTCATCCGGATAATGTTCTGACGGATCTGCTCCAGTCGGCTTCCGGCTGTATACCCGGTATCCCCTGTCCGGCTGATCTGTGCGGAAACCTTTGATACCGGGTCCAGCACTGTCCTTACACGGGAATAAGTCAACCCAACTTCTTCTATCACGCCGATCAGTGTGCCGTCGGTAGTAATGACAGGATCGTTGACCGAAACGCCCGCGTTTTTCCCGGCGGAGGAAGTAAAGTTGCCATAGGCATCCGTCGGATCTCTGCCGATCACTCTGCCGGAAGCAAAGGTGTAATCAGAATGCTCCTCGTGCAATCCGAGTATCTCGCTATACCACTCGTTTTGCTGCTTGATCTCATCGTAATCGACCATTTGCTGACGCAAAGCGGCGTTTTCTTCCTGTAAAGCCTTCAGTTGGGCATTAACATCCGTCGTGCCGGTCAAACGATCAAACAGCCCGGATGCTCCGTCCGATATCCCGGAAACTAAAGTCTGGAAAGGCGTTATCACCACACCTGTCAGTGTCTCCGGCAATGTCGCCAATCCGCCGGTAGTAGCGCTGTAGATCATGACACCGATCAATATCAACACGATCACGCCGGCAAACCGTGGAATAAAATGACGGAAAAACTGTTTCACCGGTCAGCACTCCTTTCTCCGAACGGAAATGTAGTGAAAAACAACCAAGCGGAGGACAACTGTCTTCCGCTTGTATACCGCATAACCAACAAGAGCAAAACTCAATGATGGTTGGCACGGAAATTACTTACGACACCGATATCCAAGCACTTGCCTGTCCCATTCACAACACAGTCAAGCGGATCCTCCGCAATATGCACCGGCATCCCGGTCTCCCGATTGATCAGTTGATCCAATCCGCGGAGCAACGCACCGCCTCCGGTAAGCATGATCCCGTTGTCAATAATATCCGCACTGAGCTCCGGCGGTGTGCGCTCCAAGGTGGATTTGATCGCATCTACAATGGAACCGACCGGATCTGCCAATGCTTCCCGGACCTCTTCGGCACTGATCACAATGTTTTTCGGCAAACCGTCAACAAGGTTACGTCCTTTGACTTCCATGGTGGTCTCTTCTTCGTAGGGGAAAGCGGAACCGAGTTTGATCTTCAGATCCTCCGCCGTCCGCTCTCCGATGAGAAGATTATACTTCTTCTTGACATAGGAGATGATAGCATCATCAAAATCATCGCCCGCCACCCGGACAGACTGGGCAATAACGATATCACCAAGAGAGATGACCGCCACCTCAGATGTACCGCCGCCGATATCCACCACCATACAGCCGGCGGCTTCTTCCACATGCAAACCGGCACCGATAGCCGCCGCCATCGGTTCTTCGATCAGCTCCACTTCTCTTGCGCCGGCAGCACGCGCAGACTCATCCACTGCCCTACGCTCCACCTCCGTCACGCCGGACGGGATGCAAACGATCAACCGTGGGCGGTTGAACAAGGTCGACTTCAAAGCACGTTTGATAAAATACCGCAACATGGCAGAGGTCACTTCAAAATCAGCAATCACGCCGTCCTTTAGCGGACGGACAGCCGAAATAGAGCCGGGCGTTCTGCCGATCATCTCTTTGGCTTCACTTCCTACCGCTAACACCTCGTCTTTTTTTACGTCTACGGCAACGACCGAAGGCTCCCGCATAACGATCCCCTTGCCCCGCATGTATACCAGCGTGTTGGCTGTACCGAGGTCAATACCGATATCCCGATTGAAAAACATAACAAAACATCCCTTCCGTTCTTTCAGTTCTCACAAGTGAAAAGTATTCTTTTCCATAGTATAACAGATGTATTATATACCGCCAATTTAAAAATCTCAACAGTAAAATAAAAAAATTTACAGAAATTTCTTCATTATTCAAAATTATCCATATGCAAAGAGCAAAATTTGTCCAAAAAGCGAAGAAGACGCCCGCCCGGCAATCCCATAACCGTAAAAAAGTCGCCGTCAATCTTTTCGATATATCGCATTCCACGCCCCTGTATGCCGTAGGCGCCGGCTTTATCCATCGGTTCGCCCGTTGCAACATAGTCCCACGCCTGCTGTTGCGTCATAGGGCAGAAAGTGACTGATGTACAGTCTGTAAAGCCATCTTCCTTTACGGTATATCCGCCTTCGCCCGTTTTCACGAGCCACACACCGGTATATACCTGATGAGAGCGCCCCTGTAGCATCATCAGCATATGTACCGCTTCTTCCGGCGTTCTTGGTTTTCCCAGTACCGTATCATCCACTGCGACCATGGTATCCGAGCCAAGGATTATGGCGTTACTGTAAAGGACAGAGACTTGCTGTGCTTTACTTTTTGCCAGTGCCAACACACGCTCTGCGGGGGGCAAATCTGCCGGCGCATATTCTCCAGGAGCCGGGTGAACGGAAAATGGGACACCCGCCCATGTCAGAATTTCCCGCCGACGGGGAGATGCCGAAGCAAGTATCAACGGTTTCATATCTGTGTTTCTCCTTCCTCCCGTTCCATTGCCCGTACCACTTCAAAACACAGCTGTTCCAGGTCCGCCATGTCGGTCACCTGTGATGCCTGGCGCCGATATGCCGCCGCACCCCGCATCCCGTTCATATACCAGGCGGCGTGCTTGCGGATCTGGAGCATGGCGACCTTTTCTCCCTTGTTCTGCATCATGGCGGCGGCATGATGCAGAAGGACAGTCATTCGCTGTGCAGCTTTTGGTTCGGGCAACAGCACTCCGTGAGACAAATAGGCATTGATCTGCGAAAAGACCCACGGCTTACCCAATGCTCCTCTTCCGACCATAATGCCATCACAGCCGGTCTGTTCCAGCATAGCCGCCGCCGATTTCGCATCGGTCACATCGCCATTACCGATGACCGGGACAGATACCGCCTGTTTAACACGTCTGATCACATCCCAGTCTGCCGGCGGAGCATACATCTGTTCCCGTGTCCGACCGTGTACAGTAATAGCAGAAGCACCGCCCGCTTCACATGCCAATGCCACCTCCACCGCCCGGTCATCCTGACGTGAAAAGCCCTTGCGGATCTTTACCGTCACCGGCAGTGAGGCGGCGGCGCGCACCGCAGCCACAATCTTTTCGCATAGCTTTGGCTCTTTTAGCAAGGCACTGCCGCAGTGATTGCCGGTGATCTTGGGAGCAGGACAACCAAAATTGATGTCGATCCAATCCGGTTTGTACTGTTCCGCCATCTCCGCCGCCTGTGCCATGATCGCCGGACCGTCCCCGAACAACTGGATCGCCGCCGGGCGGCACTGCTCATCCAGTGTCAGCAATTCAGCACTTTTTCGGTCGCCGTAGGTCAGCCCCTTGGCGCTGACCATCTCCCCAACGACAAATGCCGCCCCGTAATCAAAACACAACTGACGGAATGCCCGGTCAGTTACCCCCGCCATAGGGGCAAGCCCCACCATACCGCCGATCATTACTTTCCCGATTTGCACAAATGACACGCCTTTCCTTTTATGTCATCTACCATTATACACCTTTTTTTGCAAAATTTCTATTCATTTCTTGAAAAAAAACAATTTTGTGGTATAATTAGTAACAATGAAATGGAGGAGTTTGAGATGCAAAAAAAGAATGCTTTTTTTGATTTCTGTTTTTCCTATTTGCTTATTATCTCCTGTGCCGTACTGTCTGCGATGAGTTTTCACCTGTTTATTCTGTACAACCGGTTTGCCCCCAGTGGGATCAACGGCCTGGCGACTATGATCCAGTATCTGTTCGACTTCAAGATCGGTTATTTGAACCTGCTGATCAATCTGCCGCTTGCCCTCATCGCCTTTTTTGTGATCGACCGGCGCTTTGCCATGCGTTCCGCCATCTACAGTCTTGCTTTTTCTGTGGCGATCCTTTGGCTTGAACGAGCCGATCTGACTCCGTTTCTTTATCACACCGACAACGGTACGAGCACGGTGTTGGCACCGGTTGCCGCCGGTGCGATCGGCGGACTGGTTTCCGGCTTGACACTGAAAGCCCTCGGTTCTACCGGCGGAACGGATATCATTGCCGCACTGCTCCACAAATGGAAACCGAAATGGGAGATGGTCAAACTTATTTTCGGACTCAATGTGACGGTGGCTGTACTCTCCTATTTCATTTACGGATTTGACATCGAACCGGTTTTGCTGTGCATTATTTACTGCTTTATCATCGGGCGTGTCAGCAATACCATTTTGCAGGGCGGGAAAGAAGCGGTCAAATTTGAAGTGATCACCGACGATGGCGAGGCATTGTCCGGGCGGCTGATCGGTGAACTGCATCACGGTGTGACCGTCCTGCACGCCACCGGGATGTATTCCCACACTGATAAACAAATGTTGCTGTGCGTGGTCAACAAGCACCAAATCGTAGCATTTCAGAATATTCTGTCCGAATTTCCCAACACATTTGCGTATATTTCCACCGTGCGAGAAACCGTCGGCAACTTTAAAAATATTCATTAAAATATTCATTGAGGAGATGTTTTTTCTATGGCATATCAGTATCGGACACAAGGGGTTTGCTCCCGCAGTATCACCTTTGACATCATCGACGGCAAGGTGACCGGTGTGCGCTTCGAGGGCGGATGCGGCGGCAACACACAGGGCGTTGCCCGGTTGATCGAAGGGATGCCGGCGGAGGAAGCCATCCGACGGCTGTCCGGCATCCGTTGCGGATTCAAGCCAACATCCTGCCCTGACCAATTGGCGAAAGCATTACAGGCGGCATTAAAGGAGCAGTAAAAAGGATTGTATTTTACTTGTATCGTTTTCGTTCTCGACGAACCGATGGTATTTGTGATAGTTGACGAAAAAAGATCAAGCGAGAATAGCACAACAGAAGATTATTTTGAAGTACCCTAAAACATATACAGTCCAAAGGAGAGAAGGCAAATGAAACAACGAAAATCAGCCCATCGTATCACGGCATTTCTCATGACGGTATCGGTGCTTCTGTCCTGTTCGGTTTTGACCGAATGGAGCGTATCCGCCGCCGATTGGACGGACGGCAGTACCCAAACATTTGAAACAGCAAAACTCAATCAGAGCATGAGTCTGTCTGCCACCGGCGGGCAGATCACGGTCACCAACGCTTTCAATCACACGGCAGGCGGTCACAAATCCCTGCGTGTTCTGTCGCAAAGCAACGCCGGGGCACCCCGTCCACAACTGCAGATGACGGACGGGGACGGGAACGCCGTTGAACTGAGATATGGACGGGCGTATACCGTTTCGTTTTGGGTGACACCGAGTACGGCGGGAACGACTGCGGTCCGCTACTGGCTGTGTGCCGCCGATGACACCACCACCCCGTTCCTCACCACAAAGGAAAAAAACAGAACACTCCTCAAAGAGAGCGCAACGGATATCACTCTGACGGGAGGCAAGTGGACACACATCGAGGTACAGGTCACTGCCGGTGACTGGAAAACCGGCACCGTCCCGCACGAAACCTATGCTTATCAGTACGGGACATTTCTGCGGCTCGGAATCTGCGGTTCTACAACGGCGGATACAACATTTTATCTGGACGATATCACCGTATCAGCTACACGAGGCATTACCGCTTCCTATAACGACAACACGGTCGGCACATTTGATGCCGACAACAACGTGATCTATGGCAACGGCTCCGGCAGAGAGATCTCCGACAAATACGATCACACCGGTAACGGCAGCCGTTCGGCAAGACTGAAAATGAACAACTCCGGCAGTTATGCCAAGACCGTGATCCCTAACGGCAATGCAGGGCTTGCTTTCCCGGTCGAAAAAGGGAAAGGTTACCTTGTTTCGTTTTGGGCATACTGGGATCCGGCGGAAAATGAAGACGGCAACACCTCCGATATTCAATTGGGGCTGACATACTGTTTGGATTCCACAAGCAGTCTGACCGGCGTTTACGGCAGCTATGTTGTACAGGAGACAAAAAAGTATACGACCATCCCTGCAAAGACATGGACGCAGTTGAAGATCGCCGTCTATTCCCTCACGGGCAACGGAAGCAACCCGGCGGGCTTGACGATCGGCGCGTATTTTGACGGTATTTCATCGACTAACATTCGATATTTATATGTGGACGATATCACCATCACACCGCTCGAAAATCTCGATCTCAATGACGCGATCAATGCCCCGGCACAGGCAGCACTGTACTGCGCTGACGGGGACAACGGCTCTATGGATAACGCCCCGGACGCCAATGCGGCAGTCTATTTCAGCGAAAGTCGCAACAAAGAATATGCCGCCATGCGGATCTTCGGAGAATATGCTTCCGATCATGGCGATCCCGCCAAGCTGTCGGTCAACGGTTATTCGCTGGACGTGGTGGAACGGGGCATCCTGCTCGGTGACGGCGACGGTACAGAACAGACGCTACGGCTGAACGGCAGTTACCTTGGCAAATCGTCCGCTTCGGGCAAACAACTCTATACCGTGTGGTCTGCCGGCGGTGAAGACAGCACCTATGGTGAGAACACCGTGCGATACAGTTTCTTGATGAAGAATATTCCGCAAAGCAAGGCAAGAAACGGCTACACCTTCCGCTCTTATGTCAAGATCGGAACAAAGGAAAACAATTACACCGTTTACAGCCCTGTGCAGAGCCGTCTGTGTCTGCAAACGGTGTATGAGGCGGTATGTCGGTCTGCCGGGAAAGAATATGATTGGTTCGGCACAAAAACAAAACAGCCGGTAACCGGCACGGTCACATTCAAGGACGGCTTCGATGCCCGTTTCACCATCGTATATCCGAACGCCGACAGTGCGGCAAAAGAACAAGCCGAACTGCTGGGCAAACATATGACCGATCTCATCAACACCCCATTCGCCGTGATGTCGGATGCGAATGCCGATAAAGGCGACTATGAGATACTGGTCGGCAACACCAATCGCAGTGCCAGCAACGATGCCAAAACGGGATTGTCCTCCGACAGTGATTTCTGCATAAAAATGAGCGGAAAGAAGCTGGCACTTGCCGCAAGGAATACCGATGCCCTTTCCCTGGCTGTGCAATACTTCCGTTATTCCTACTGCTCCGGCAGTATCAACGGTGTTTCCGACACGCTGAACGCCCGTGCCTCGGACACCTGGAGCGATATCACACTCAACGGAATTCCCATCGACAAATACACCATCGTGGTAGAAAAATATCCCTCCTATATGACCTTATCTGCGGCGAAGGAATTGCAGAGTATCATCCGTATACAGACCGGTAAGGTTTTGCCGCTCGTCAAGTGGAACGGCACTACCTCTTATCCCTACGAAATTCAGGTCGGTCCGAAAAACGGAGCGGTCAAGGCGATCTTCAACGGTTATCTGACCGGTGTTAATAACAGTGGTTATCTGTCCGACTGTGCCACCGGAGACTATCGGGTATGGATGGACGGCAATACGCTGAAGATCAACGGCGGCTCTTCCTATGCCGTAAATGCCGCCGTAACGGAATTCTCCACGATGCTCATCAAAAAAACACTGGCAGAACAGAACTTCGAAGCATCGGCAAGCATATCCCCCTTCACCCCCTCATTGGGCGAGCAGGACGATGACGGTGCGATCGA
>JAZLKY010000385.1:0-6314 GCA_045597885.1 Acutalibacteraceae bacterium
GACAGCACCCGGCAGGATTCCGGACGGCTGTTGACACGCAAACCGGGTGAACTGGTAATACTGGAGGGTACACACGCCTTCAACCCCAATGTGGTGACATTGCCGGATGATTTTACCACCCGATTATATATCAGTGTGCGTACCCGGCTGACGACGGCGGACGGTGAACTGTTTCATCCGTCGGGCATACGGTTGATGAGACGGCTGATGAGGGATCGGCTGTTCCGTGGCAGAACTATCACGGAAACATGGCAACGGTTTGACAGCGTTCAGCAGGGGGAAGAACGGTATATCATGCCATACAAGCACCGTTCTTCTATCGAGATCGACACCTTTTTTCCCTATGAGGCGGCGGTATACCGCCCCCTGTTGCTCCCGTTGCTGAAGATGTGTCCCGAACTGCCCGGAGCGGAAAAGATGTGTCGGGTGCTGGAGCAGATCGAGCCGATCGACGGAGACTGTGTCGGTGAGGATGCCCTTATCCGGGAATTTATCGGACCGGCGAAGAAGAAAGAATAGTGCCGGGCATGGTTCTTTTTCTAAAACCGTGAAAATATGTGTTTAATTTGCCAACGCACTTCGAACGGTATCTGTAGGGAACGGTCCTGACCGTTCCACTGAGCAACCCGCAAAACCCACGGCGGGATGCGTAGGATGCGGGGGGCCCCTCGACGCACCGTCAAATGAACCGCAAACCGGCGGCGACACCATAGGCGGGGGGTAGCTGAAGGCTCCGAGCGGTAATGAATGACAGTCCGGGGGACTGTCAGAACTGCGAGATGACTGAGATCGCAGGCGAGACATTGTCTCCCGCCGATGGTTATTCCGTAAAAACAATGACACCGCCGTAGGTACGGTAGCGGTCGAGATGCGGTTTACGCAATCGGTTTGGCAAGTTATTCATCGGAACGGGCAAGCCCGTTCCCTACGCCTCGGTAATGATTCAACGATTCGATTTGTTTTTGCAGATTTCTCTCATGCAAAAAGAATTTTTCACGAAAATAAGAAAAGAACCGAAAAGAACCGCCGGGCATTTTTCTCTTGCATCGGAGAAGAAACCGTGCTATACTGATGCATATCATGGAATTGTCTGAAAGCGATCTGAACACATCGGCTTTTCAGACGTTGCCGAAAAGGAAGTGGAAGGATGGATATGCAGGATAAGATGCGCCTGATCCAGGAACTGGTGCCGGGCAAGCAGATCACTATTTGTCATATCATTGCCAATCCCGATGAGAGCATTTATCGGAAGCTGGGCTTGGATCCGGCGGTGGACTACAACCATTCCGCCATCGGCATAGTCACGCTTTCTCCGGCAGAGACGGCTATCATTGCCGGGGATATCGCCATCAAAACCGCCGGAGTCGATCTGGGGTTTGTCGATCGTTTCAGTGGCACACTGATTGTGACCGGCACGGTGTCGGCGGTGGAATCTTCCCTGCGGGCGCTCACTGACTATTGCCGGGATACGCTTGGATTCACTGTCTGCGATATCACCCGGACATGAAGAAGATCATTTTGATGGGGCGGGAATCCAGTGGGAAGACCACCCTGATGCAAGCCCTGCAGGGGGCAGAACGGTGCTATTGCAAAACACAGTCGATCCTGCATACCGATACGGTGATCGACACCCCCGGCGAATACGCCGAGGCTGCCACTCTCGGACGGGCATTGGCGCTGTATACCTATGAGGCGGATGTGGTAGGACTGCTCCTCAGTGCCACCGAGCCTTACAGCCTGTATCCGCCGTGTGTCACCAGTTGCTGTAACCGACCGGTCATCGGCATCGTTACCCACATCCATGTACCCGGCGGCCGTCCCGACCGGGCAGAGCGATGGCTTCGGCTGGCGGGGTGCCGGACAGTTTTCTTTGTTGACAGCCTGACCGGCGATGGAGTAGATGCGCTGTTGCAATATCTGCGGGAATAAGATTTTTTTAAAAAAGGGAAATTTCCTCTTGCAAAGCAGGAAAAAGTGATGTATAATAAAATGCGCTTGAAAAAGCGCCCATATCCGCCCGTGGCGAAGCTGGATATCGCAGTGGATTCCGATTCCAAAGGCCGGGGGTTCGAATCCCTCCGGGCGGGCCAAAGTAAAAAAGTCGACATTTTCGAGAAAATCGAAGATGTCGATTTTTTTATAAACAAAAAAACATTTGGCAATAGCACTTGACAAAATGGCAAGTATGTGATATGATGTGTTTATCAAATGACGGAGGTGCTATATATGGGAAAGGAATTAGGACAAAGAATACTTAGCGCTATACGAATGAAGGGCATTTCTCAAAAGGAGTTGGCGTCAATAGTCGGCGTAACGGAGGGTGTCATTTCAAGGTATGTTTCCGGCGAAAGAGAACCGAAACCTGATATGATTGCTAACATAGCCACTGCCTTGCATACTACATCCGATTATTTGCTCGGCATTGAAAAGGATGATTTTGATTATCCGAGAATCCGCAGAATGATTGCCCGCAATGCTTCATCTATGACGGAATCAGAAAAAAAGGGGCTTATCAATGCTCTTTTCGGGGAGGAATGATAAGTGGGAATATCATTATCTCATCATAGATACGAAGAAATTAAGAAGATTATCGTTGATTTATTTATTAAATACGATGTGACTTGTGTACCTGTTAACGGTTTTGAACTTGCGACCAAAATGGGAATTAAAGTTATTCCATATTCAGCAATTCCGGTTGCAAAAAGATTTCTGCTATTTAAGAAAAGCGAAGACGGTTTCTGTGTGGAGAAAACACTTGGTGAATGGTACATTTATTACAATGACGAAACGGATTACGGTCGTATCAACAACACGATTATGCACGAAATCGGGCATATTGTACTTAACCATAGTGAAGATAGTGAATTGGCAGAAAAAGAAGTGAAGTTCTTTGCCAAGTATGCACTGGTACCACCCGTGTTGGTACACAAATTAGGACTTGATGATCCTTGCGAAATTGCAAGTGTATTTGAAGTCAGTTTTGAAGCCGCTTGTTATGCTTTATCCTACTATAAGAAATGGCTTCAATACGGCTCTGATGACTATACGGATTATGAAGTAAAGTTACTCCATTTATTCGAGACAGCGTAAAAGGATGGTGATGTAAATTGCTTGTAAAAACAAAAACACATCAATAAACTGTTCCAGCAGTAAATTGATGTGCTTTCGGCAGAATATGCTATTACATATTCCGTTTGGGTACGAATATGATAGCATATTTCTGCTCCGTTTGTCAATCTTTTTGTAAAAAATAGCCGGGCAAAAAGATGTGTTTCGCCAAAGGCATGGCAAAAGGAGCTAATATTATGCTTAATAATTTATTGGATTTTTTTGAAATTACCGATAAATATCTTACATATTTGTCGGGTAAAATCGAGTTTTCAACTGACGGGTTTCCGATTTTCACTAGAGATATGTTCTTGGAAGAAGAACCGAAAATGATTATTCCTTATTACAATAGACACAACAAACTTGTAAAAGGGGCAGTTAAAAAACTTTCGTTTTTTAACAGCCCCTTTTTTCGTTTAAGCAACAAAAAGCCACCCTTGTCGGGTAGCCGAAGGCGGCGCCACGGTTCTGACAGTCCGGGGGACTGTCAGAACCGTGGCGTGACCGAGCCGCAGCGAGAAGGTGGCTCGGCAGAATGCCGAGACGGAGGAATTGTCAAGGATTCTACAGTATTTCAAAAAAACAATCCCTCAGTCATTCGCTTCGCTCATGACACCGTCCTGCCGTGTGAAGCGCATTCACTTTTCATCCCTGTCCATCGGAACGATGATCTCCTCTGTCCGTTCCTCATCATTGTCATATGGCGAAAACACACTGCCATCGTAGCGGTGATGTATGTGCCGTGTCACCTCGATCTTTTTCAGTCCATGCCGTGCCAGTTCCTTGCGCTCCCGATCTTCCGCAAGCATATGCAGCGCTTCTACGAGCATCGCAAACAGTGCCATCAATGCAAACGAGCCGACCAGCCCGATCTCAAACCCATCAATGCCCCAAAAGATGCCGCAAATAATACCGATGATGATCGCCGCAAAAAGCATTTCTTTCACCTCCTGTCAGAAAAGATCACATCCCGCTTTCCCAGTCTGCCGACCGTCAGCAAAAAGTAAACGTTCTCCGATCCTCACTGCTCTTCTTCCTCTTCTCGTTCACTTGCGTTTTTCAGTGCCGGGAAATACACCGTCGGATAACCCAGAATAATCCCGATATCCGTGCCGACATGGAACCAAAAGCGGTAATGCTCCGATGCCGTTTCGGAGAACAGCAAGGCGAGAAACAGCACGAGCAGTCCCCCGCCCGACATCACCACCGCCATGACAGCCCACTCAAAATCGTTCAAAAAAAGCTGGAGCAGAAAGATCAGCCCAAAGCATCCTCCGCACACCATCGTCACGCCCGGTTCAAAAATTGCCCCGATCAGCCCGACGATCGCCAACGGAAAACATACGATCTCCAATCCCCGTCGGATCACACGCAGGACCTTCATCAAAACGCCCCCTTCTTTTCACTTGCTCATATGACTGCGAAAAACGGTTTTACACGTTTTTTTCAAATACCAGTGTCGCCTGGATGCGGTCGCCACCCAAAAGCCCTTTACTGCCGCCGTTGGAGGTGGTGATCGTATGCAGACGGTATCCTTTTGCCGCCTGCTGATTGATACATGCCTCCAGCTGGGAAAGGTTGCCGGAACCGGTGCCGATCAGTTTTTCTTTCAAGGTCACCTGCAAAACGACATAATGTAAGCCGTTTGCTCCGGATGCGGTCGAATAGGTGGATCTGTCTGTGTAGTTCATGGTTTTTATCTCCTTTTTCTTTTTTTATCACGATCGTTTCTCCGGTCAAGCCGTACAGCATCTTCTTTGATTTGACTGCAAAGATTCGATCAATGACAGCACATTTGCAATAGAACGCCTGCGTTCCCGTTTTTCAAGTTTTCTTTTCTCTTTGCGGTAACGCTTGGTTCCCTTCATCGGCGGCGGCACATTCGCCTTTTTATAGCCCTCAAGCGGATGATTCTTTCTGTAGATATCGTGCCAAAAAATGTAGTCCAAAAAACCGCCGATGGTATCATATGTTGCGTGTTGATAATGATAATTCGAGATCATACTCGTACTGCCCTTTTTATCAAAAGTATTGCGGTGATACAATTTCAAACCGTCCCCGGCATCATTGAGAACGATTTTCCACTTGCTCAATGCGGTGGTGACCGTTGCGATCCTATCGCTTTGCCGATAGGCAAAACCGTATTGTTGACAAAAGTCAAATATGCTTCCTTTTTCGGTATGATACCGTTTTTGCATCAAATTGCAGTGCTTACAAAGACGGTACCCGCAAGAGATCGCTTTTGTCAGATTCGGAAATGTTCCGATTTTGGCTTTGTCGGTATGTCTGATATGACCGCAACCCTCTAAATGAACTGTTTTGCTGTGACAGCTTGTGTTGTAAAAAAACACTTTATTCCTCTCCTTTTTGTCAAGGTGAACTTCGGGTAAATCCTGATTTTTACCCCCAAAACCCGAACTTCACTTTGGCAATTTAGGTGTCTTCGATATTCATTCTACACCGATATTAGTCCAAAAAACAGTACAATGCTAAATAAAGAAGGAAAAAAAGGCACATCAAAAGATGTGCCGCCGAACATCCACCCGCCAAATACATCACGCCCTCGGCAGATTCCACTTGTACCGTGCGGCAAGCAAACGGAGAATGATCACCACCGCCGCACCGATGATCATGGCGGTGGCGTTGTTCCACTGCCACAGCACCACGGTGACGGTCGCCCCGATGATCGAAGCGCAGGCGTAAAAATGGCGGACAAAAATATAGGGCTTTTCACCCGCAAACAAATCACGCAGTATCCCGCCGCCCACACCGGTGATCATCCCGACAAAAACAGCCAAAAACACATTGCCCGATCGCATTCCCGTGCTTGTTCCCACAACGGTAAAGATCCCCAGCCCGATGGTATCCATCACGAGTAAAACAAAATTATCTTTGTTTTGCACATATTTTCGGATGCTCGGTATGAACACAATGATCGCCACGGCGATGGCGATCAAGGCATAATACGGCCTCTGAAAAGCCACGGGCGGAGTAATGCCCATAACGATATCTCTTATCATTCCGCCGCCGACCGATGTTGTGACACTCAAAAAAGCAACGCCAAAAATATCCATTTTCTTTTCGATTGCCAAATTTGCACCCGAAATCGCAAAAGCAATCGTACCGATGATTTCAAAAATAAAAATGTATTCCATAAGCAACACCCGATTTGCATTATATATGGCAAACCGGGTGTTGTCAATCAA
>JAZLKY010000386.1:0-1980 GCA_045597885.1 Acutalibacteraceae bacterium
GACATGGCTACGATCCG
Organism: Acutalibacteraceae bacterium; assembly: GCA_045597885.1. Classification (GTDB taxonomy): domain Bacteria; phylum Bacillota; class Clostridia; order Oscillospirales; family Acutalibacteraceae; genus UBA5905. The sequence continues at coordinate 18 of JAZLKY010000386.1, forward strand.
ACTTAAACTGCAGCGAATGGCTTTTTCGACATTGGCGGGGTTTAAACACGCCCAGATCTCGGTTCTGATCCAGGCACCGTTGGAATGCATCCATCTGTCATTGCAGATCTGTCCCGACAGAGGAGGCAGGATGCCCTCTTTCATATTTCCCTTACACACACCGTACTCATTCCAGTGCGGTCCGACATAATTGAGCCAGTATTCGCCGAGAACCTTTGAATTGATGGCTTCGATCCCCATCTCGTCCACCGCACGCAGCCAAACGAGTTGAAGGTCAAGATCATCGTTCGGCAGTGCCGATCCCGGAGGGGAAGAAAATCCTTTGATGTCATTGATCTCCCGCCGTCCCTCGTAGGGGGTGCCGATCGTGCCGCCGATGTTTTTGCCCAGCCAACAGGCGTAGATCTTATCACGCAGGGTTTCCTTGTTGAGATAAATCACCGTAATCACTCCCGTCCTGATATGCGAAAAAAGTCAAAACCGGCAGAGAATAAACACGGGTCTATTGACTTTTCTCTTGCTATGAGTATAATGAAAGCGAAAACCGGTGTCAATTCGAAAAGGAGCAAAAACTATGCAAAAACGATCAACCACTGCCGATCTTCCAGCTTTTTTTGCCCCATCTGAGCTGTTTATACCCGGAAATACGACCGTACGCACCGATGTGTATCCCTTACAGATATTCGACTTCACCTATCTGCATTTCCACGATGATCTGGAGATCGGATACTGTGTGTCAGGGGCGGGAATCTGTGCCGTTGACGGCATAGAATTTCCCTTCAAGACAGGGGATGCTCAAATCATTTTGCCCTATCAGAAGCATCTGTCCAAAAACATTGGGGATCGGGAAAGCCATTGGTACTGGATCAATGTCGAACCCGGCACCGTTCTGGAGCGGTGCGGCTGGCAGATCGCATCGGTAGCCGAAACGATACTGCACCACGAAATGAGTGCATTCGGCATTTTTTCGAGAGAGGAATATCCGGAGATCAACGGTGCGGTCGAAAAACTGTTCCGGGAAACCTCTGCCGACGGGATGCACGGCAATGAAATGTTCGGCGTGATCGTTTTTGAAATACTGATCCTGCTGTCCCGTCTCTCGAAGGATCTGCCGAAGATGGAGATCCGGCGGGACACGGGGCTGAAAAAACTGCTCCCGGCACTTGATGCGATCAAGAGCGGTGTAGCAAAGGGGCAAGTCCCCATGGTCCGGGAACTGGCGGCAGTCTGCTGTCAAAGTGAGGCAAATTTTCGCAGAATATTCCAAAAAGAGATCGGTATTTCGCCCAAAGAATACATTTCTCAGTGCCAGATCCGGAAAGCGCAAAATCTGCTCATCAATAGTGAAAAAAGTGTGCTTGAGATCAGTGAGGAATGCGGGTTTGACAACATTTCCGGCTTCAATCGCCGCTTCCTGGAAAAAAACGGAATAACGCCCTCACAGTTGAGAAAAAATACGGGGGTCCGCCACCGCCCGATGAAGTGAACCCCCGGATAAAAATATGATCATTATAATAAAAGTTTTTATCCAACGGTCATTTTTTATACCGTTCGGGTGTCGTGCCGGTATGCTGTCGGAACACATAGCGAAAGCCGGACAGCGAACCGAACCCGGAGTCAAAACACGCCTGTGTGACCGAGCACCCGCCGCTCAACAGCATCTTGGCACAGGTCACCTTGCATCGGTTCAGGTAGGACAGATAGGTTTCGCCCCGTTCCGCTTTGAACCGATCCCCGAAATAGCCGGGGGACATACAGGCAACGGCGGCGGCATCCGACAGCGACGGATCTTCCCGAAAATGGGTTCGGACAAACAAGGCGGCACGGCTGACAGGGGACAGTGGTGCCGTTTTTCGCTTTTCTCCGGCACACAGTTGCAGCAGATACGCCGCCAGCGGCAGGCGGGCGGAATAATCCGGCTCATCCTGCAGCAGAGCGGCGGCACGCTCCATCCGGCACAGCG
>JAZLKY010000387.1:0-7155 GCA_045597885.1 Acutalibacteraceae bacterium
CTTCACCATGATCATGACCATGAGGGGGAAGAAGACGGTCATGGGGATCATGACGGGGATCAAGCCGTCAACGAGCACTGCTGGACAAGTCCCTGGCAGTATGCACGGCAGGTGGCGGCGGTAACGGATGCCCTGTGCCGGGCGGATCCTACTAACGCCGCCGTATACCGGCGCAACGGGGAGGCATATCAAAAAAAGATCGCCGCCATACAGGAACGGTTACAGGAGATCGGGGAAAAACTGCCGAGCGATAAAGCGATCACATTCCATGAATCGCTGGATTATCTGGCGCAGGAGCTGGAACTGACCGTCCCGGTGCATCTGTCGGTCGGAGAAGAAGACGGTGTCAGTGCCGCCGATCTGGCAGAGGCACAACGGCAGCTGGAAGCGGACGGAGAATTGCTGTTGTTGTATGACGATCAGTATACCGTGCGGTATCCGGCACTGGATGGGCGGGCAAAGCCCGGCCATGTGCTGGCACTGGATACGGCGGTGGGCGGCGACGGAAAAGCCGATGATTGGCTGAAAGCGATGGAACATAACTGCCTCTTGTTGGAACAGGCGGCACAGGCATAAAGGGGGACAGACCATGGCAGGATGCGGATTGCATTGCCTCAAAATCAATCATATCACCGTCCGGGCAGGTGCGGATGCACTGGTATCGGATGTGAGTCTGCACGCCCATTGCGGTGAGGTGACGGCGGTCATCGGGCGCAACGGGGCGGGGAAGAGCACCCTGTTCAAAGCCATACTGGGCGATCTGCCTCATGAGGGGGATGTGGTGTTCACCGGACATGACGGCATCCCCACGGCGCAAAAGCCACGCATCGGCTATGTGCCGCAAAGTCTCAATGTCGAACCCGGTTCTCCCGCCACGGTGCTGGACATGGCGGTGACGATGACCACCCGGTATCCGGCTTTTTTGCCGATCCCGAAAAAGTTGCGGGAGGAGCTCCGGGTGCATTTCGCCCGGTTTGCGGCGGACGGTCTGCTCGACAAGCCGGTGGGGCGGTTGTCCGGGGGAGAATTACAACGGGTGCTGTTGGCATTGGCGACACGCCCGCACCCCGATATGCTGTTGCTCGATGAGCCAGTGTCTGGGGTGGATCGCAGTGGATTGCAGACATTTTACGGATTGCTGGAACAACTGCGCCGGGACGATATGGTGATCCTGCTGATCTCGCACGATCTTGACTATGTGCGCCATCATGCCGATCATGTCATCCTGCTCGACAAACAGGTGGCGGCATCCGGCACGCCCGCACAGGTGTTTGCTTCTCCTGCTTTTCGGGATGCTTTTTTGTTCGGAGGTGATCCGTCATGACGCTATTTGGTTGGTGGCAGTATGATTTTATGCGCAATGCCTTGTGGGCAATATTGCTGTTGGTGCCACTGTTGTCCCTGCTCGGCACATTGGTGGTCAACAACGGCATGGCATTCTTTTCTGATGCGCTCGGCCATTCGGCACTGACCGGGGTGGCACTCGGTATGGTGCTCGGCGTGGCACATACGACATGGGTACTGGTGGCCTTTGCCACTGTGTTTGCCCTGCTGATGAACCGCATCCGTCATTCCCGGCTGGCATCCACCGACACCGTGATCGGGGTGTTTTCCTCGGTCGGGGTGGCACTCGGATTGGTGCTGTTGTCCCGGCAGGGGAACTTCGCCAATTATCAGAGTTTGCTGATCGGGGATATTTTGAGTATCGACCGGGGAGAGTTGTGGGGACTGGCGGCGGTGCTGGTGATCACGCTGATCGTATGGATATTCTGTTTCAACGGATTTCACGCCATCAGCGTGCATCCCGCCATGGCACGCAGTCGGGGCATCCCGGTGCGCCTGCTCGATGATCTGTTCGTGGTGTTGGTGGCGGTGGTGGTCATGCTGGCGATCCGTTGGGTGGGACTGCTTCTCATCAATGCGATGCTCATCCTGCCGGCGGCGGCGGCACGCAACTGCTCCCGCAGTTTACGCAGTTATTCCCTCATCAGCGTGATCTTCGGCTTGTTTTCCGGCGTGTTCGGATTGTTGCTGTCCTATTATAACGCCATTTCCACCGGCCCGACCGTCATTTTGGTGTTGGCGGCACTGTTCTTCGGAACGTTTGCCATGCGCAGACGGTAAATCAGATTAAATAAGGAGGTTCTGTCGTGAGTACCGCTCTGTTTGATTCCCGTGACCGTTGTTACCGTGCTCCGTTCGGAGCGGTGGCGGCGGGGACAGAGGTATATTTTCGTATCCGTCTGCCCCGGTGCTGGGGCTGTCACGGGGCGTTTTTACTGGTGCGCCCGGAGGAGCAGGAGCGGCGGCAGTACGGAATGTTCTGGGCAGGCATGGACGGTAACGACCACGAATGGTGGGATATCCGCTACACCCCGGCAGAGGCGGGGCTGTATTGGTACGGCTTTCAGGTAGAACTGGGACTGGGTACAGGATGGCTCGTCCGTCAGCCGGATGGCACGGCGGCGTATTCCTGCCAACAGCCTACCCCCGCCTGGCAATTGACTTGCTATGCGGCAGATTTCACCACCCCGGACTGGTTGGCGGGCGGAATCCTGTATCAGATCTTTCCCGATCGGTTTGCCCGTTCCGATCAGCCGAAAGCCGCCGTTCCGTCCGACCGGGTGATGCACGAAGACTGGTCGGATCTGCCGGAGTGGCGGGCGGACGACAGAGGCGTGATCCGTAACAACGATTTTTTCGGCGGCGATCTGCGGGGGATCGAAGAAAAATTGTCGTATTTGGCAGATTTAGGTGTGACCTGTCTGTATCTCAATCCCATCTTTGAATCCCATTCCAACCACCGCTATGATACGGCAGACTATTCCAAAATTGATCCGGTACTCGGAACAGAAGAGGATCTGCACCGCCTCACGGAAGCCGCCGCTCGGTACGGTATCCGGGTGTTGCTCGACGGGGTGTTCAGTCATACCGGGGCAGACAGCATCTATTTTAACCGCAGCCGCCGTTATCCCGCCGTCGGGGCGTATAACACGCCCGATTCCCCCTATGCGCTGTGGTATCACTTCGACCGTTGGCCGGACAGTTACCGCTCATGGTGGGGATTTGACACCCTGCCGGAAGTGGACGAACTGTCCCCCGACTTTCTCGACTATATCGCCGGTGAGGGCGGGATCGCACAGCACTGGATTGATGCCGGCGCCGCCGGATGGCGGTTGGATGTGGCGGACGAACTGCCCGACGGGTTCCTCGATGCGTTCCGCCGTCGGGTAAAAGAGAGCGACAGTCAGGCACTGGTACTGGGGGAAGTGTGGGAGGATGCCAGCAACAAAGAGAGCTACGGTCACCGCCGCCGCTATCTGTTGGGGCAACAGCTCGATAGCGTGATGAACTATCCGTTCCGGCAGGCGATCCTGTTGTTCCTGCTGGAGGGAGGACGGCAGGCGTTCTTTGATCGGGTGCTCTCTCTCATAGAGAATTATCCGCCGCAGGTACTGCGGTTATTGATGAATCATATCGGCACGCACGATACCGAGCGGGTGCTCACCCTGTTGGGGGGAGAACCGTGCGGCAGACGGGGACGGCAGTGGCAGGCGCAACAGCAACTGTCCGCCGCCGAACGGGAAAAAGGTATCCGGCGGTTGAAATTGGCGACACTGCTGCAATTTGCTCTGCCGGGTGTGCCGTGCATCTATTACGGGGACGAGGCGGGTGTTGAAGGATACCGGGACCCGTTCAACCGCCGCCCATTCCCGTGGGGACGGGAAGACGGCGATCTGCTCGGATGGTATCGGGCGCTCGGCTCTGCCCGCCGGGGATGCCCCGCACTGACGGACGGGGAGATGATCCCGGTGGATTCCGGGGACGAAACCGTCTGCTTCCTGCGCCGGGGACAGAACAGCGCTCTGCTGTGCGCCGTCAACCGTGCCGAGTGGGAACATACCGTCCTGCTCCCGGAAGAATATCGTACCGCTCCGATCCTGTTAGGGGACGGCAGGGTAGAAAACGGTATCCTGTATTTGCCGCCGTTGTCCGGTGTGTGGATGTGAAAGCAAAAACACCAAGTATAAAACAATCGGTTTTATACTTGGTGTTTTTATAATCGGAATTATTATCCGTTACCGGGACTGTGACACAACAACATGAGAATAACTAGCAATATAGGTGTGATCCGTTATTTTATTGATAACGATCACGGCGGTGATGGCAAGAAGACATATCAGTAATGTGACAAGACAGATGACGATGATCTTCTTTGCCGGTCCCTGCCGGGCTCCCCGGTCGCTTGTATCCGTCGTGTGTGTGAGGAAAGAGCCGGCGATCTCTGCGGGAGAACCGATGGCTTCTTCTACTGCCGCAAAGGACTGGTCCGGATGGATTGCACGGTATTCCTCGATACTGCTGTGCAGGTCGGCAAGCAGTTTTCGCTTTGTCCGTTCTCCGCACGGCAGTAACTGTCGCACCCGGTGCAGATAAGCCTCTTCTTGTTTTTGAAAATCGTTGTCCACGATTGGCACTCCTTTTCGGATTTATGACAGATTACCGTTGCTGTCACAGGTCAATACAACATGGCAGGATTTTGTTTTGGTCACGATAAGCAGCACTTTGTATTGAAAAGTGGCATCCCCGACGGCGGTGTTGCCGGAACGGCTGGTGGAAGCGGTTTTTAAACTCCAACCGCTTGCAAGATCGCTCACGGAATAGGATGCGGCGGTGCAGGTGGCACTGACACCGGAATTGACCGAGAATGTCCCGTGAACGGTAAACTTCCACTTGACATTGCCATCCTCTTTATAAGTATATGTTTTTGATCCCGATTTGGTATATGTTCCGCCTTTGACGGCGGGGGATGCCGTTTGGGTGACCGTGATCACAAAACAAGAACCGTCGTCAAGCCATTCGATTTTTTCCGAAACGACCTGCTGATACATATCGCAAGATGCGGCGGTTGCAGGGATCCCCATCAGGGAAAGAAAAACTACAGCACACAGGAAAATGGCGAACATCTTTTTCATTTTGGCAGTTCCTTTCTGTTTATCATATTTTTATCATATTTTTATCATGAGGAAACGGATTCTGTATACACTTTTTCGTTTTCTGTGACAACGACATCAAAATATCCCGTATTGTCTCCGTCTTTGATCAAGGATATTACGACAACTCCCGCTTGGACGATGGCAAAAACCGTTACCGCCACCAACAGGACGATCAACAGATATTGCAGGATCTTTTTCCGCTTGTGCTTTTTGACAAATGACGGACCGGCTTGCAGGGCGAAGTCTGCCGCTATGGTGGCGGGTGTTCCGAAATGTGCCTCGATATCGGCAAAAGAAGCATCGGGATTTGTCTCTGTGTATTCGTCGATACTGTTTTGCAGATCGGTCAGCAACCGTTGTCTTTCTTCCGGAGCGCCGACCAGTTTCCGCTTGATCCGGCGCAGGTAGCGTGCGATGTTTCCGGTGCGTTTTTCAATTACCGTTTTCATGGATAAATTCCTCCAGATCTCCGTATCCCAAGGCAAACAATATGCCACGGTTCAGGGAAAAATACTCCTGCTTGATCTCCGCCAGATACGCTTGCCCTGCCGGCTCCAAATGATAATAGACACGGGTCCTTCGTTTTCCGACGATTTCTTTGCGGTCAGAGATAAATCCCTTTTCAAGCATCCGGTAGAGAGGCGGATACAGAGAACCCTCCTGAAGGACAAACAGTCCGTGGCTTTTTTTCTCCAATTCCTGACACAACTGATAGCCGTACATATCGCCGTCTGCCAACACCGTCAGCAGCATGATCTCGATCGTTCCCCGCTTCAGCCCTTCCGAAATGCCCATATCCTCCCCCCCTTTTCTGTCATGATATGCTCATTATAACGCATATGTTTTGCTTTGTAAATACTTGTTGTCGCAAAATATTGTTGACAAATCGTAAAGAGTGTGCTATATTAATTAACAGAAGGGAATTTTATCCGTTTTTATTTCAAAATTGAAAGGGGTGAATCCCATGCATCAGTTTCCTATCCGACCGAAAAACAGATCATAAAAGAAAGGATAGGTGGATCGAATGCAATATAAACGCAAACTACTGTCTCTTGTATTGGTATTTGTGCTGACGGTGGCACCATTCTCCTTTGAAGGGATCGCCGCTTCGGCACAGACAGGAACGGCAGAAGAGGTTGGTGTGACGGCTGAGCTGCAGTCAGCAATGGCAGAGACGGCAGTCTCGCCGGGCACAGATGTGCCGGTGACGGAACCGGAACCGACGGTCAGAACAGGAACGCCCGTCGACACGATCGAGAGCGGAAAGATCTATCGGATAAAGAATGTCGCCAGTGGGAAATATATGACTGTCCACAACGGGAACGATGCCAACGCCGTCAATGTATACCAATATACCGGCGATACGAGTTCCAAGCAACAGTTCAAGGTTGTTTATTCGTCTTCCACACAGTCGTATAAACTGTACCCGCTCTGCAGCTCCAACGGTACGCACCGGGTGGTGGATGTGGTGCGCAACGGTGCCGCCCTTGCCGCCGGGCAGAATGTGGATATCTGGACGGCGGTGGATGCCACGGCGCAGGAGATGAAGATCACATCCTTGGGACAGAGCCAGTTCAAGATCACCATGCGAGCCAATACCGGCTTGTGTCTGACGGCATACGGCACCGGGAACGGCACATCCGGCGGGACATCTTCCGGCTCGGCGGGGAATATTTATCTTGGCAGTTACTCCGGCAGTTCATCGCAGAAGTGGGTGTTTGAAAAGGTGCCGGAAACACCCTACGGTTCTTTGGACGGGGTCAACACCAACCACCTGTGGGGGTGGGCGTGGCGCAGAGATCTGCCGAATGAACCCCTGTATGTCCACATCTATATCAACAACACTACGACCGGGCAACAGTGGCTGTACCAGGTGACAGCAAATATTTACCGGGCAGATCTGTACAATTCCGGCTACGGAAACGGGTATCACGCCTTTGATTATGCGCTCAACTGGGCGACCTACCCGCCCGGAAATTATACGGTGAAAGCTTATGCGATCGGGGCGGAAAGCAACCCGCAGCTGGCAAACAGTCCGAAGAGCATCACGATCCGTCCGGCGACCGGTCATGTGGACGAAGTGAGTTCTTCCCGTATCCGGGGCTGGATGTGGAAGCCGGAAGCGCCGAATGTGCCGATCATAGCGCATATCTATATC
>JAZLKY010000388.1:0-6498 GCA_045597885.1 Acutalibacteraceae bacterium
GGTGCTATCCACGACATGGTGGTGCACGATCTTGATTTTCTGCGGTATATCGCCGGTCCGTTCGAATCCTGCTATGCCAATGCCGTCAAGGATAAGACCGGTTGTTACAATGATGTGATGGCAAATGTCGTCTGTCAGAACGGTATCCATGCTTTGGCAGAGGTATCCTTCACCAAACAGACCGGCTATCCGTTCAGTTCTTCTGTTTCCATCAACGGGTCGGAAGCCACGCTGGAATATACCTATCACGCCGGCATCTCCGTGGCGGACACCGATGAGAGCGAAAACAGTCTGAAGATCTGGCGCAAAGGACAGGGCCTGGAGGTTATCCCGGTGGAAGAGGCGGATGCGTTCGAAGTGCAGATGCGGCATTTTCTCCACTGCGTGGAAGCCAAAACACAGCCACTGGTCACCGTCCGGGAGTCCTATGATGTGATCCTCACCGTTGAGGCACTGCATCAGTCTGCCAGCTCCGGCAAAGCGGTATTGATCGAAAGCTCCCCGTTGTGATTGTTCTTCCTCTTGCTTAACTGACAAAAAGGGTCTGTTTAAAAACGAAGGTTTTTTAAACAGACCCTTTTTTCATTCCGTTTTAAAACGGTGTTTGTTAAATTTTACTGCCGCATTTCGGGCAGAAGGAACCGCTCTCAATGACACAGCCGCAGTTAGGGCAGTGAGTGGGCTTGAATGGGACATCATCCTGTATGGGATGATACGGATCGACGGACGGCTGCTGTGCCGGATCTGCCGTATAGCCGTTGTCCGACGGAGGGGCGGAAGGACACTCGCTACGGTTGTCATGGCTTTTCAGTCTTTCTTTAGCCAGATAGATCGTATTTTGGAAGCAAATGATATTTTCTTTTGAATAGCCTATGAGGGAAAAATGAATATTGCCACCGGCGTATTCGATATACAGAAATTTCTTATGCAGACAGGCATAGAGTGCTACCAACACCAGCACCGACATGAGACCGCTTGTGATAAGAATGACCGCTTCCGAATCTCCGGCATTGATCCCGGCGAAGAGCAAACTAAGGAAGGCAAGAGCGGCCAGAATCAAGAGAAAGATCGGATTCCGTTCTACGATCTTGGTACCGGTGATGTCCTCCAAGTCGATTTTCTCATCATTTGAAACGACATTGATGATCCCCTTTTTGTTAACATAATACAATCGTTTGTCGGTGATCACCGCTTTTTCATTTTTAATTCCTTCGCCCGACACCCAGTTCTGCATATTGCCGTTTTTCAGTGAAAAAAGCGGTATTTCGTTCGGATTGACGAAAAAAGAACTGATATCTGTTTTCATTTTCCTGTCCCATTCCTTTCGCTTTCTGATCGCAGTCGTTCCTGCGTGGCAAAATCATCGTTGTACCGACGAAAGCCCTCTTCGGCTATTGTAGCATGGTGTGGGGGAATTGTCAATAATTGGCGAAAGTTGGTTCTTTTCTTCTTTCCGTGAAAAACTCTTTTTGCGTGAAAGAAATCTGCAAAAATCAATCGAATCTTTGAATCTTTATCGAACCGTAGGGAACGGGCTTGCCCGTTCCCTACTGTGTTGCCGTGGATTTTGCGGGATGCTCGGCGGTGCATCGAGGACGCCGCATTCGACAGGCTGACTGAAGGGGTTTGTTTCCCTTTTTTCAATAACCCTCCTCCGTCTCGGCTGCGCCGAACCACCTCCCCGACAAGGGAGGCTTTTTCTCGCCATTGGTTTGCAGGTTACTCGGCGACGGCTTCCCGCACCATGCGGACAGCTTGCTGTGCGATGGAGCGATCCGAATCGGCGAGAGCGGGCAATGGCTTACGTACTCCGCCGAGATCAATGCCTTCCCGCAGACGGATGACTTCTTTGAGCACCGCATACAGATTCCCTTTGGCGGTACACATGACGGTGATGATGTTGTTGGCACGGCTTTGCAAAACGGCGGCACGCTTCATGTCACCCCGGTCAAAGCATTCCTTGATTTTTAGATACAATTCCGGCATTGCCCCATAGGTGCCGCCGATGCCGCCGGTCGCACCGATCGCCAGTCCCGCCACCAACTGCTCGTCCGGTCCGTTGAACACGACAAAATCCTCGCCGCCGATGTCTTTGAATGTTCGGATATCCTGTGTGGGGACGGAACTGTTTTTCACCCCAATCACCAACGGATTTTTCAACATCTCGGTCAGACAGGCGGGGGACAGTGCCACCCCTGCCAACTGCGGGATGTTGTAGATGATAAAATCCGTATGTGGTGCGGCGGCGGAGATATCGTTCCAATACTCTGCAACGGCGTGATCCGGCAGACGGAAATAAATGGGCGGGATGGCGGCGATGGCATCTGCTCCCACGCTCTCGGCGTGTGCCGCCAAGCGTCGGCTGTCGGCGGTGTTATTGCACGCTACGTGAGCGATCACCGTCAGTTTTCCGTCGGCTGCCTTGATCACGTGTTCCAGTACCGCTTCCCGCTCGGCGGGGGACTGGTAGATGCATTCGCCGGACGAACCGCCCACATATACCCCGGTCACCCCTTTGGCGATCAGATACCGTGTCCATTCTTCTACCCGTGCGGTATCTATCTCTCCGTCTTTGCCGTAACAAGCGTAAAAAGCCGGAAAAATACCGTTGTATTTTTCTGCCTTTTTCATGTCCATTGCTCCTTTATTATCATTCTCTGCTTCGATCAAATATTGATCTCCATGGCAACGGAATCCACCGTCAACGGGCGTTTGCGGTCGGTGTTGAGGATCTCCACGATCTGCACTGTTTCGCTTAGTGCCGCCGTCGGCACGGTGAAGCAAAACACCGGGGCGTCGGTGATCGCCGGTTCGACCTGTGTTTTGATCTCTTTGAAAACGGTGGGAGTGCTGTTGACATATACCGTTATATCCTGCTCGGACATGTCGCCGGGGACACCGATCTCCAGTATGACCTCAGACTGCGGCAGAATGTTGCCGGTTTTGATCCGCAGGAACAATGGATAATCGGGATTGGCGACCGTCTGCGGGAACTGCGGTTCGGATTTGTAGCCGAGCGGGACACGGTCAACGTAGGTGATAAGGTTTTTCCGCTTTTCGTGCAGCAGCCTGTCCCGGTCTCCGGCGACGGTGAACAGACGCCGACTGCCCGCCTTGGATGTGGGGCAGTTGTCATTATCCGGGCAGGGATCGCCGAACAGGAGCGGATAATAGTTGAACAGATAGACCTTGTCCGCACCATCGGACAGGATGCTGTTGGCGATGCCCAGAGCGGTGTCGGTGGAGTTGCACACACGGGATGTACCATTGATGCGGAAGAGCGGCACCTCGATCCCGCCTGCTAATTCGATATGATAGGGATCGAGCAGTTGTTTCCACAGGGCGATGGGAATGTCGGCATCGGCGCAGGCAAAATAGGGGGCGGCGATGTACATATCAATATAGCCCCGTTTTGCCCATTCGACCACATCAAAACCGCCGTCATAGCAGTGGTGGGGGTTGGTCAAAGCCCGTGCCGCCAACCGGATGCGGTGACCGTACTTTTTCTCCGCATTATCCAATATCCCACGCACCTTGCCGACCAGTGCGGTGAGGATCGCACGCCCTTTTTCTTCGTGACCGGGAGCGAAGCAGAAGATATCCCGTTGAAAATCCAGTTCGATACCTTCGACATCGTACCGTTCCAGTGTTTCGGTCAGATAGGCAAGAAAGCGCTCCCGCACCTGCGGCAGCTCATAGTCCCGGCAACGGTCATAGTACCCGGTCTGCTCCCGGTGACGGATACGGGAGCGGTCGGAGAAATGGCTCCATACATCCTCCGGCACCAGCCATGTCGGATCCTCGAACAGGCAGTGGCAGTCGTTCATACGGAAGGATGCCCACGGCTTGATCCCGTGTTCCCGACAACGGTCGAACCAGATCTGATACAGATCGAGCCCTTTTTGGTTCCATATATAGTCCATCGCCCCTGCCGGGGTGTCGGTGAAATCTACTGCCTTGCCCCGTTCCTCTTTGATGCCTGCCCGATCTGCGGCAAAGGTCAGCACCTTTGTCGGGATGGCAGAATACAGCCCGGATACGCAGAAAAAGAAATCGGTGATGCCGGAATCCTTCATCTGATCGACATAGGCGCACAGCATATCCCGGTCTGCTTCCTGCACCTTGTGGCTCTGCACCAGACGGTAGAGAAAATTGTCGCTGTCCTCGTTGTAAATAATGCCTTTAAAAGAATCACACACGGATATCGTCTCCTTCTTTTTTTCGTGTTTGCTGTTCTTTGTATAACTGATGGATACGGATGTTGGCAAGGATCACACAGACAAGGCAGAAGATGGCGTAGATGAGATAGGGGATGCGCTCCGGGTTGTGGAGCGCCAGTGAGATTGCCATTCCGATGCTCATCACCTGTGAGATCAGATTGAACCAAACGTATTCGATGTACGGAACGGCGGAAAGAATGGGGACAAGGATGCCCAACACCATGCTGATATTGTCGAGGATCAGATGCTGTGAACCGAGCGCACGGTAGACGGTGTAGCAGATCGCAAATGCCACAGCCGACAGCCCGATGACGAGCAACAGTTTTTTTGTGCCCAGTTTTTTGAACTCGGCGGAATTCTTACCGTAACGGTGCTTCCCCCAGTTGATGAAAGCGATGATCTGCAACGGGAAAGATACCAGCAGGGCAGATGTGGCGGAAGCATACACACCGAACGAAACATACACCGCCGCGTAGAAGATCGAGTTGATACCGCCGAGCAGGAAAGTATAGCGGTTTGCCTCGGTCTGCAGGAGCATCACCGCCAGCGAAATATACAGTGGCAGGATCTCGATGGTGTCCCGTGGAAAGTTGGTTGCGAACAGGATATGGGATACCGTGATGGCGATGCCGGTGAATCCCGCCATGGCAATTTTGGCATATAGCCCTCTGCGCTTGGCGTGGACAAGAGGATCATGCGGTGTCGGTTTCATTGCGATCTCTCCCTTTTTGACTGTCACCTTTATTTTGAGTGGCGGGCACGATACTCGCCGGGAGTACAGCCGTACTCCTTTTTGAATATCCGGTGGAACAGCGAGCTGTTCATGAATCCCGCATCAGTACAGATTTCCTGTAACGACTTGTCCGGGCATTCGGTCAACAGCCGTTTGGCAGTCTCCAGCCGACGGTGGTTTCGCAGTTGTGTCAGCGTCATGCCGAACCGTTCCCGGATGAGGCGGGATGTCTGCCGGGGAGAATAGCCCAGTGCGTCGGCGATCTCCTGTAGGGATACGTCCATCTGATCGGCAAGATTCTCCAGCCGGGCAATGGATTGAACCTCATCGTTGGTGATCGGTCGGTTGTCGGGTGTCTCCCGGATGACACCCAACAAGTCAAGCAGATGAAAAGCGATCTCCGATGTCAGACGTTTGCGTTCGAGCCGGTTGCGGACAGTGTCTGCCGGCTCGGTGCAAAAAGACTGTACAACAGCAGAAAACGGGGGAGTGGCGGCAAGCGGCGTTATGGTACGGGTATCCGCCAGGCGCAAAAATGTATCAAACAGCTTCGGTTCGCCTTGAATCTGTTCCACCGTGAAGGTGAGGACACTGTTGCAAAAATCCCGATCCTGTGGAATGTAGGAATAGTGCTCTTTGTGCGGCGGGATCAGTAAAAAATTCCCGCCGAACAGGGTGATCTGTCCGTCGGGAAGCCAAAAAACGCACGCCCCCCGATGCGCCAAATGCAGCTCGTATGACAGATGGTCGTGAAGCCGTGGTTTGGAAGCGGGGAACAGAGGATCGGATGCAACAGCGTATCGCAGGCAAAACCGGATATCGCCGTATTCTGCCGATACCTTCTCTCCGATGGGAGTGATCCGATCCATAGACATCCTCCTTCCGGTCACCACTGCCCGAATCTCTTCTGCGACGATTATAGCACGGGGGAACAGAGGTTGCAAGTGCAGAATTCGGACAAATATCGTCCGTTTTGTTCCGAATTATTCAACTATAGCCGAAGAAAGCCGAACCCGATCGCCGTCGGCTGTAATTACAGCAAATACCCGGCGGCGATACCGATGACTGCCGACAGGCAGATGAGCAGGATGGGATGCACCTTTTTCAAAGCGGCGATCAGTGCGCCGATGAAGATCGCCAGTGACACGTACAGCATCGGATCGGAAAACACTGTCAGCGACAATCCGGCGGGGAAGAAGACCGTCTGCCCCACCGACAGCACCGCCGTGGCGATCAGTCCGACCACGGCGGGCTTGAGTCCGCTCATACAGCCCGCAACGATCGGGCTTTCCTTGAATTTTTCATAGCATCCCGCCAGAGCAAGGATGATGATGAATGAGGGCAGGACAACGCCCAGTGTGGCACACACCGAGCCGAAGATCCCGCCGACGGTCATGCCGACATAGGTGGAGATGTTCACCGCAAACGGGCCGGGGGTGGATTCGCTGACGGCGACAAAATTCACCAGTTGTTCTTCCGTCAGCCAACCGTGCGCCGCCACCTCGGACTGGATGAGCGGGAGCATGGCATAGCCGCCGCCGAAGG
>JAZLKY010000389.1:0-5968 GCA_045597885.1 Acutalibacteraceae bacterium
AAACAAAATATACTGTTTTAAGCGATTTTATGTATTTTTGAAAGCATATCTTCTGCTTTTAAGATATATTAAAACATTTGTAACATATAAACCAATAAAAACCCTATTAGGGAGAATCTATTTCTGCGAAATACTTTTCGCTGAATTTCCCCAAAAATCAGCCAATCTTAAAAGCCGCTATAAGTACCATCTGAAATCACATTGCGGTCAATCCCGTTAGGACATTTTTTATCACATTGCTGTAAAGTCGGAATAAATAATTAGTTGCCACGCAACAAAACAAGCTTATCATAATAGACCTGTGCTTCGTCATGCAACTTAGCTTCTTCACAAATAACTATAATTTGCGCATAAGCTGCTGTCAAATGGCTATAAAAAGCCTCTGGATTATCTAACTATAGATTTTCGTACAGTTTAATAACACATTCCATTTTCTCAAAGGATTCATTTAACATATTCGCGGAAAATAGTATTATTGCCCAGCCAAAATACATTTCACTCAGCAGATCTTCGAGTTCTACATTTTGGATATGAATATACGGCTCTATTGCACTGATACATTGTTCCATATAGTTTAAGGAGTTCTCATATTGGCCAACATTACTATAAGTTTCAGCTATGGCGTATAATCCATCGTAAATATATGTGCGAATATACCTTAGAGGATCTAATGCAAACACTATCTATGCAACTCATCACTCATAGTTGTAAACTCTTAACTGTATCGTCGCAAAGTGACGATGCCCGCCCCCGCCTACGATTCGGTAAAGATTCAAAGATTCGATTGATTTTTGCAGATTGCTCTCACTCAAAAAGAGTTTTTCACGGAAATAAGAAAAGGACCCATAGCCAAAGGGAGCCGAACCCCTGACCGGGTTCGGCTCCCTTTGGCTGTAGTATTTGCAGAAATGTGCGGAATATCGCCCTTTATTCCAGCACCACTTCCCGGTGCAGATCGGCGGAGTCGTACAGCGCCTGCATTAATTTGCAGGTGACGATATTCGTGTCGATATGGGACGGGAGTTTTTCTCCGCTTTGCATGCAGTCGACAAAGGCGTTGATCTCGTTTTCAAAATGATTCCGGCTGGGGAAGACAACGGCCATCTTGGTCAGCATCCCATCCTTGGTGCCATAAATGGTGAAATCTTTGCCGTATTGCAGACGGATGCCGCCCTTGCTGCCGAGAAAATCAATATAGGTTTCTTCCTCTCCGATGTTCTGCGCCCATGCCCCGTTGAGGGTGAGTGTCGGGCCGTCGGTACGCACAATACCGGTGATCCCTTCTTCCACGTCATAGACACCGACCGCCTTCGGCGGACCTGCCCACATATCCACATAGGTGTAACCGGCAATATCCTTGCCGAGTTTACTGAATGTTTCCGCCGATACCGTTACGGGCTTCGGATCTCCGCAGCAGTACATCACGATATCCAGATAATGGACGCCCCAGTCGATCAGCACCCCGCCGCCGGCAACCGATTTGTCGGTGAAGGAGCCGCCCAGTCCGGGGATGGAACGGTGGGCACGGAAACTGACATATACCTGATAGATCTCACCAAGCTCGCCACTGTCGATGATCCGTTTCATGTGCCGCACCCCGTCGTTGAAACGGTTGACCACACCGATGTTGAGGACCTTGCCCGTCTTATGCTGTGTGTCCAGCATGGTAAGCGCCTCGCCGTAGGTACGGGCGGCGGGCTTTTCACATAGGACATTCTTTCCGGCGTTTAAAAAATCACAGGTGATCGGCGCATGTACATTGTTTGGAGTACATACCGAGACCGCTTCGATCTCAGGATCGTTCAGTATTTCATGATAATCGGTAACAGCCGTGCCGCATCCATATTTGTTGACCGCCGCTTCTGCCCGCTCCGGGATGATATCGCAAAAGTATTTGATCTGTACCTTGTCATTTTTCATGTAGGCGGGGATATGGGCGGCATTGGCTATGGTGCCGCACCCGATGATCGCTATTTTCATGTTCAGCACTCCTTTGTTTTTTAGATTTTGATCCACTGATACGGTCGCTCGCTTGCCCGGATGATCGCCGAGCGGATGCCGATCACATCCACCGTCCTGTCATGTTCCACCGGCACTGCGCCCGTATCAAAAAATCCTACCAACGCTTTGATAAAATTGCCGAAATAATCCGAGCGGATCTCCACCCGCCGTGCCGTGTTTTCCCGATCGGCAAGGGTGAGCGCAAAGGACCATTTTGGATCGTTCCGGTGGAAGCACTGCGCCGTCCTGCCGTCGGAAAAGCGGATGATATATGCCGGATGGGCTATATCTCCTGTGTACATCACACTGTCGGCGGGGGCATTCATCAAAGCGACGATCATCTCGATCTGGTGGATGGAATAGATCGAAATGTTGCTCGGTCCCTCGCTGATAATATGCTCCGTTTCGGCGGCGGTCACCGTTTTCAGTTCGTCCGCAAACCGCAAAGCGGACGAAGACCAGCAGGGGGTATTGCGGCTTTCGGCAACTGCAAAGATGCGCCGTGCCGCATCCGCATCCGGAGCGAAGGTCTTGTCTACATAGGTACGCTTGCCGGAGGACAGTGGGATGCGGCAGAGCTCTTCGTGCATCTCCGGGTTATCGGGGGACAGCACGACCAAACAGTCACTTTTTTTCACCACTTCTTCGATGCTGTCGAGCAGGACAACACCGTGCTGTTCTGCCCACCGGGCATTGGATACCCCGCCGTGCGGCGGTTCTATGGGGGCATAAGCATAGGCGACCTGCATCTTACCGCCCGACGCCGCTTTGATCATATCCGGGTAGTTGTTGGCGTGCCATTCGTCGAGATAATAATCGACAAATCCGATCCTGATCATATCGTTTCCTCCCAAAAAGTATTTGCATACGTCTTTTTTTGTGGTATGCTATAGCCGAAGGGAGTCAGACCAGATCGCCTTCGACTATAGTTATTTTATCATCCTGTCCATTTTGATACAAGCGGGTTAGTTGTCTTTTCATTGTCAAAAAATTGCTGTTTCGGAGGTGGCGACCGTGAATGATCCGTGCAAGGTGTTCTCGTTCGACCGGATATTTGACAAAGAATTGCTTCGCCTGCCGGCGGCAGATCTGTTCCAGATCGCAGAGCTGTCGCTGGTGCGGGGCGGGGAGATCTGTGAGCACAGGCAACTGTGTGATGAGATCACCTACGCGGTATCCGGCAAGGCGACTGTTTTCTACGGGGACGGGCAGATGACACTCACTCCACGGCAGGTGCATTTTATCCGGAAAGGAGAAGTGCACCGCATCGTGGCGGATGAAGATGAAAACTTCCATTATTACTGTATCGGCTTTTTGCCGCATACGGACGAGGATTGTGTCGGACAGTTTTACCGACTGCTTGGCGAACATAGCGAACTGGTGCTGAACGATGAGGGGAGCATCCGCTCTGTGTTTGACCGTCTGATGAACGAGCTGTTCGTCAACGATGCCCAAAGCGAAACTATGCTCAACTGTTATTTCTGCATGATGACGGTGATGCTGTCCCGTCTGCTGACGGCGGGAGAGAATATACCGTCCGTCAGCACCGCCGTCGGAAGTCATGCGGCATACCGGGTACTCAAATATATCGACAAAAACTATCTGCATATCGAAAAAGTGCAGGATATCGCTGATGCCCTGTCTTACAGTGAATACTATCTGTCGCACATCTTCCGGGAAAAGATCGGCATGACGGTCAAGGAATATCTGATGCAGAAAAAGGTTTCCACCGCCGCCATTCTGCTCAAAACCAGCAACATGACGGTCGGGGAAACGGCGGCGCATCTCGGCTTCTCTTCGCTCCATTCGTTCGGGATCGCATTCCGGCGGTATATGGGGACAAGCCCGACGGATTTTCGACGGCAGTTTCGGGCAGAAAAAGCCGGCGAAGCCAAATAAAGCCTTGATTTCTGACACAAAATATGGTAGAATGGACTGCAGATTTGGGATTGTGGAGGAATTTGACCTTGGACATTATAGACAACGGCGGTAGCGGACGGTCCGTGCGGGAGGAGATCCTGCGGCGGCGCACCTTCGCCATCATTTCTCACCCCGATGCCGGAAAGACGACACTGACCGAGAAGTTTCTGCTGTATGGCGGGGCGATCCAGCAGGCGGGCATGGTCAAAGGGAAAAAGAACAACAAACACGCTGTTTCCGACTGGATGGAGATCGAGAAACAGCGTGGTATTTCCGTCACCTCATCGGTGATGCAGTTCAATTATAAAGACTACTGTATCAACATCCTTGACACCCCCGGACACCAGGATTTTTCCGAGGATACCTACCGCACGCTCATGGCGGCGGACTCGGCGGTGATGGTCATTGATGCATCCAAGGGCGTGGAAAGACAGACTATCAAGCTGTTCAAGGTCTGCCTGCTCCGACACATCCCCATTTTCACCTTCATCAACAAGATGGACCGGGAGGCACGCAATCCGTTCGATCTGATGGAACAGATCGAGACCGTGCTGGGCATCCAAACCTATCCGATGAACTGGCCGATCGGTTCGGGCAAAGAATTCAAGGGGGTATATGACCGTCAGCGCAGCCGCATCCTCGCTTTCACTGCCAATGACGAGCAGAGCAACGCCCAGCATGAGGTTGCCGCCACCGAGGTCGATCTGACGGACGATTCGCTGAATGGCATCATCGGTCAGATACTGGCTGACACCCTGCGGGACGATGTGGAACTGCTCGACGGTGCGGGATACGAATTTGATATGGAAGCGGTGCGGGGCGGCGCACTGACGCCGGTGTTTTTCGGTTCGGCATTGACCAACTTCGGTGTTGAACCGTTCCTTGAAGAATTTTTGAACATGACCACTTCGCCCCTGCCCCGGCAGGCGGACACCGGACTTGTTGATCCGTTCGGGGAACATTTTTCCGCTTTTGTTTTCAAGATCCAAGCCAATATGAACAAGGCGCACCGTGACCGGGTGGCGTTCATGCGTATCTGTTCCGGCAAATTCGAAAAAGGCATGGATGTCACTCATATGCAGGGGAACAAGACCATGCGCCTGAGCCAGCCGCAGCAGTTGATGGCGGAGGCACGGGAGATCGTGGACGAGGCATATGCCGGGGATATTATCGGCGTGTTCGATCCGGGCGTATTCTCCATCGGGGATACCATTACATCCGGCGGGGAGAAATTCACCTTTGAGGGCATCCCCACCTTTGCCCCGGAGCATTTCAACATGGTGGAGCTGGTCGACACCATGAAACGCAAACAGTTTGTCAAGGGTATCACCCAGATCGCACAGGAGGGTGCCATTCAGATATTCCAGGAGTTGGGCGGCGGCATGGAGGAAGTGATCGTCGGCGTGGTAGGCGTGCTGCAGTTCGATGTGCTGGTCTATCGGCTGAAGAATGAATACAATGTGGAGATCCGTCAGCGCCCGCTCCCGTATCAGTATATCCGTTGGATCGACAACGAGGATATTGATCCCAAGAGGCTCAATCTCACTTCCGACACCCGGCGTATCCAGGATCTGCACGGGCGCAAGCTGCTCCTGTTCACCAACCAGTGGAACATCACCTGGGCTACGGAGCATAACCCGGAATTGCGGTTATCGCAATTCGGCAAGAACGAAGACTGATAAACAAAGGAGATGTCGATCATGGAACTGCACGAATCGTTGACCACCCCGGTCACCCACACCGCCGATGTGCTGGTTGTGGGAGGCGGTACTGCCGGGATCGCCGCCGCATTAGCGGCGGCAAGAGAGGGGAAAAGTGTCATCCTGTGTGAGCGCACCTATCTGCTCGGCGGTCTGGCGACCGCCGGACTGGTGGTCATCTATCTGCCACTGTGCGACGGGTACGGCAGAGTGCTGTGCCGTGGCATTGCGGAAGAACTGCTGCTGCTGTCGCAAAAGGTCGCTCCCATCCGGCGGCGGGGATACGGTAACTGGATCGCCTGTAACGATCCCGCCCATCAGACCGAAAACGATCCCCCTTATGCCGG
>JAZLKY010000390.1:0-3440 GCA_045597885.1 Acutalibacteraceae bacterium
ATTATCGCGGGGACTTGTCTCCCGCCGCCGAACAACCCGCGAACCTACGGCGACTCCGTAGGGAACGGGCTTGCCCGTTCCCTACTTTTTGTAACAATTTCTGTTTTACTTTTACAATGATAATCATCTCCGCCTCTTGTATCCAAAAAGACAAGAACGATTTCCCGTTATTTTCTCGAAAAAAAACACCGCAGAGAATCGGATGATTCTCTGCGGTGGGAAAATTATGCATTATTTCAGTTCCACGATGGTCACGCCGGTCTCGCCCTCACCGTATGTGCCGAGCCGGAATCCTTTCACCTGCCGATGTCCCCGCAGATGCTGGTGTACGGCAGCACGCAGTGCTCCTGTCCCTTTGCCGTGGATGACGGTCACCCGTTCCAACCCGCACAACACCGCATCGTCCAGAAAGCGGTCGACTTCGAGCAATGCTTCTTCTGTTGTTTGTCCCCGCAGATCGAGATCGGTCTTCACCGAGCGTTCCATCCGAGACGGCAAACCGACGGACTGCCGTTTACCCACCGGGACACTTCTGCCTTTCTTTTCTGCCCGAACAGATTCGTACAGCCGCAAATTGTCCACCGTCGTACGGGTACGGATCGCCCCCGACTGAACTTCCACCGTTCCGTTGGCATCCGGCTCCCGGACAACGGTCGCATTCAACCCCATATCGGCAAGCAGCACCCGATCCCCGCACTTGAGTGAGCGTGGCAGGGTGTATTCTTCGTTTCTCCGTTCCTCCACCGGATCTGCCGCTTCATCGAGCTGCCGCAGGCGGGAACGGAGCTCACTCTTGGCACGGGCTGTTTTTTCGGCAAAATCCGCCGCATCCTTTTGCCGACGCAATGCATCCAGTTCATCCATCAATGCCTTTGCTTGCATACGTGCTTTTTCGACGATCTGTTGTGCCTGCCGACGGCTGTTCTCCAACTCTTTTTCCTGGCGGGCGATGACAGTTGCCAGCCGTTCTTCCGCCTGTTCTTTTGCCCGCCGGGCATCCGCCGCCGCCTGTTCCGCTTCCCGCAGTTTTTCCTCATACTGCATCCGGCGGGCATCGAGGTCGGACACCACATCTTCCAACATCCGATCATCCCCGGACACAAAGGAACGGGCATGATCCACCAGTTCCCGTTCCATCCCGAGCCGCTCGGTGATGGCAAAAGCGTTCGACCGCCCCGGCATCCCGATGAGCAGACGGTAGGTCGGGCGCAGGGATGCGACATCAAACTCACAGCATGCATTCTCCACCCCGTCGGTGCGGATGGCATATGCTTTAAGTTCTGCATAATGGGTGGTGGCACCGATCTTGGCGCCTTGTCGGCGCAGTTGCTCCAGTATCGCCTGTGCCAATGCCGCCCCCTCTACCGGGTCGGTGCCCGCCCCCAGTTCGTCAAGCAGGACGAGCGAACGGTCATCCGCCTGTTTGAGGATGCGAATGACATTCACCATGTGGGAAGAAAAGGTGGACAGCGACTGCTCAATGGACTGCTCATCTCCGATATCTACCAACACCCGATCAAACACTGACAGTACACTGCCGTCGCTGACGGGCGGGAGCAAGCCACACCCGGTCATCAGTGTCAGCAGACCGACAGTCTTCAGCGTGACGGTCTTGCCGCCGGTGTTGGGACCGGTGATGACCAATGTATCGAACCGCCCGCCCAATTCCACGTCAACCGGGACGATCCGATCAGCGGGAATGAGCGGATGCCGTGCATGACGAAGGACGGTACAGCCATCATCCGTCAGCCGGGGTTTCATAGCTTTCATTTTGTATGCCAGCTGTGCCTTGGCAAAGATCACATTCAGTTCCAGCAGGATACGATAGTCCCCGATGATCGCCGTGGCAAAGTTGCCGACCTCCGCCGACAGGGCGAACAGGATACGCTCGATCTCCGCTTCTTCTTTTGAGCGCAGAACCTTCAGCTCATTGTTGGCTTCCACCGCTCCCATCGGTTCAATGAATACCGTTGCGCCGGAAGAGGATGTATCATGCACCAGTCCCGGCACCTCACTGCGGTGTTCCGCCCGCACCGGCACGACGAATCTGCCGCTGCGGATGGTAACGATGGGTTCCTGCAAAAATTTCTGATACGCCGTCGAGCGCACGAGTTTATCCAGTTGATCTCGCACTTTAGCGGATGCGGCACGCATCTTGCGGCGGATGGATGCCAGTTCCGGCGAGGCGTTGTCCGCCACTTCTTCTTCACTGACCACCACCCCGGTGATGCGATCCTCTAAAAACTTATTTGGCATCAGTGCACAAAAACGGTCATCCAGACAGGTGACTATCCCCTCGCAGCGCCGCCGCCATTCCGCCACCGAGCGAATGATCCGCAGGGTTTCGGCAATATGCAAAAATTCCGTCAGATTCAGACACGCCCCGGCTTCTGCACGGCGCAGAGGATTTGTCATATTCTGCGGCTGTCCGAAAGAGGGACTGCCGAACCCCGCCATCAGACGGCAGGCATCGTCCGTTTCGTCGAGCAGACGCTGTACGGCACTGCGTTCGGTCTGCGGGCAGAGGGTGCGTGCCATTTGCGCTGCATCGGCACAGCAGGTCTCCGCCGCCAGCAGTTCCAGTACCTTATCCAGTTCCAGTGCAAGATGATCCCGTTCCATAAGTACTTTTTCCTTCTTCTTATTGCAAGGTATGATAAAAATCCAATGTTCGGAAAGTGCGCTGTCCCTGCGCCAGCAAAAACCGTTCGGTCAGCAGGGACAACTGCCGGATGTCGTCCGGCGGCAATGTGAACGCAAAACAGTGTTCAAAATCGCCGTCAAGTATATAGCGAAATGCCGCCAGTGTCTGCTCAGACAATGGTATCGCATCCGTCGGAGGAGTACAGACGGCACAGTACAGGCTACCCTGTGACGGCGAAAAGCGCATCGGCTGTGTTTCACCGCCGCAGTGACAGCATCCTGTCAGATCGGGCATATATCCCTCCATGCTCATCAGCCGTCCTTCCACCACCGCCTTGATCAACCGGGGATCTTTTTCTCCTTTTCCGAGATAGAAAAGAGCATTGAGGAGCAACCGAAGCGGCAGTACCGCCGGCGCATCTGACGGAGAAAACCGCAATCCCAGTTCGCAGAAATACTGAGCGAGTGCCAGTTTTTCCACATCATCCCGCAGTGAAAAAAACACTTCTTTCGGTTTGGCATCCTCCACGATATACTTATCCTTGGCGGGGATCAGACTGAAATCCCCATAACACAACAGACGGGTAGCGGCACCCAAGCGGCTTTTCACCTGCCGTGCACCCTTGGCAGAAGCCCGTATGATCCCTTTGCTCCGGGTGAGGATCGCCACAAAGCGATCATTATCAGCTACCGTAGGGTATTCCCGAAGGACCAGCCCGTCGGTCATCAGATGTTGTCTTTCCCCCGCCATATTGTTGTTTCCTTTCCGACTGCCTGGTTTCAACGCCCCGAAAGCG
>JAZLKY010000391.1:0-1103 GCA_045597885.1 Acutalibacteraceae bacterium
TTCGGCGGCGGTCTCTCCCATATATTGCAGCGTGCCGCCGTCCATCGTTTCCAGCAGAGTGGCACAACGGAGCAGAGTGGACTTGCCGGAACCGGACGGTCCGATGATCGACACCACTTCGCCACTGTCCACCCGCAGAGAAATGTCTTTGAGCACATGATTATCCTTGAAGGATTTGCGGACATTTTGCATATTCAGTATATTCATGACCGTTTCTCCCTTCTCTCAGCGATAGTAGTCAAGTGCTTTTTCCAGCCGTTGCATGGCGAAAGCGACGATATAGTTGAACACATAATAGAAGACTGCCGCCGCCGCGAAGGTGATCATACCCGGAGAATGCGGGGCTACGGCGATCTGTTTGGCTCTGGTGAACATCTCCACGATCCCGATGACCGAGGCAAGAGAGGTGTCTTTGACCAAGGTGATCACCTCATTGGTCACCGGGGGGACGATCCGCTTGATCATCTGCGGAAGGATGATCTTAAAGAAGGTTTGAAACCGGGTGTATCCCAACACCTGTGCCGCTTCGTACTGCCCGACGGGAATGGATTCGATACCGCCCCGGTAAATTTCTGCATAATAGGCGGCATAATTGATAACAAACGCCACGATCACGGCTAAAAACCGCCAGTTGGACGGCACTTGCCAATGGAACAGCAGATTGGGGGCATAAAACACCACCATCAGTTGGAGCATCAGTGGCGTTCCCCGCATGATAGATATGTATATGTTGACGATCCATCGCACAGGAGCAAACCGGCACTTCTTTCCGAAATAGACTAACAATCCGAGCGGAAGCGAAAAGAGTAGTGTCAGGACAAATATTTCCAAAGTGGTGAGAAATCCATTGGCGAGGGTGATCAGCATAGTGGAGAAAGACATATATTTGACCGATCCTTTCATGGAGATTGGCGGCAAGGGGAAAAAACACAGAAATGAACAAAAAAATCAAGAAGCGTAACTAAACAGAAAAAGGAAGATGTTTTTTCAAAAAATTCGAGGGGATGTTAAAAATGTCCGGATCGCAAAAAGGGCAGAAATAGTGAGGATAAATCGTACCAAAAAGCGTTATAAAAACATACTTTTCGGTTTATTCTGTCTTT
>JAZLKY010000392.1:0-1113 GCA_045597885.1 Acutalibacteraceae bacterium
TAAAATGATGAAAGTAGGATGATCGAATGAAACGAACATTGACAGCGTTCCTGACATTGGTGACACTATTACTTTTTGCGCTGCCGTGTACTGCGGCGGCTGATCCGTTGGAAGGGCAGATCGTTCTGTTCTGCGGGGACAGTATCGCCGCCGGCTGGCGGGATAATGGCTACAACACTGATACTTACGGTAGTGGCTACGGCTGGGCTAAACGGATCGGGGATCAGCACAAAATGATCTGGACAAACAAGGCAGAGCCGGGTGCCTCTCTTTCCAATGTTCGTCCGAAGCGTATCATCTCACAGATCAACGGGACATCGGGTTCGTTCTATCAGTATATTATCCTGCAGGGCGGGTTCAACGATGCGATGGGGGACAATACCCTGCGGACAAAAGCATCCGCCGCTCCTATCGGATCGGTGTCCTCCTCATTTGATGTCGAGGATTTTGATACGAAGACCTATGCCGGTGCATTGGAGGAACTGATCTATTATACCCTGTTTTATCATCCGGAGGCAAAGGTGGGCTACATCATCACCTATGCTACCCCGCAGTCGGAGTATGGCGGCTATACGGCGGATGATGCCCATATGAGAGAACAGTATGAGATCGGAAAAAAGATCTGTCAGAAATGGGATATCGGCTGTCTTGACCTCTATAGTGGCAAAGCCGCAGACGGCAAACGGTACAGTGAGGATATTCTGCAGGTGAGTACCGCTACCGTGTTCCCCGGCGGCGGAGATCATATCCATCTTAACGGGACGGGCTATGATCGCATCTCTCCATACATCGCGGAATGGATGAAAACGCTGAAAGCATCCGGCAAGGCGATCACCACCGCAAAGCTTACCAACACCACAGCTGCCGAAACAACCGCCGCTCCGACGACCAAGGGGAAGAACACCACCGCCGCAGGCGGACAGACGGCGGCAGACGCCACCTCTCCCGCCGACAGCACGACAGCAAAACCAAACGGGACATTTTCCACCCGCAACAAACAGGCAAAAACGGTCTATATCAACAATGACAGCGATGTTTCCGATGCCGAATCGACCGGAGCGGGCGGGGTTTCCGCCAAAACTGCGCTGATCGTTGTCGCCGTTGCGGTTGCTG
>JAZLKY010000393.1:0-11167 GCA_045597885.1 Acutalibacteraceae bacterium
AAGCACCGACAAAAATATCTGTCAGCAACTTGAACGAGGTCGATCAACGGTTACAGCACCACTTCTCTGCCGGTCTCAGCAGATTGGTAAATGGCAGACAGTATCTTCATGATGTTGACGCCCTGGGTGGGAGTATAATCAGGCACTGCGCCATTAAGTACAACGTCCACAAAATGACGCAAATTCATTTCGTGTCCGCCCACCGAAGTGTCCGCCTCGACATCCTCGTTCACCATTTCGCCGTCCACCTCTTTGAAGATCTTGGCGATCTTGCCGGAGTCTTTCCATTTCATGCCGGCTTTATCTCCCCGCAGTTCCAAATAGTTGTGGTTGTCCGGTTCGATATTTGCCGCCCATGAAAAGTCGATCTGCAAACAGGCGCCATTATCAAATTTGATGAAGCCCATCGCCTGGTCTTCCACATCGAAAATACCGCCTTTTTTCGCCTCACCGTATTTGTTGGCGGCTGTTTGCTTCCCGGTATCGGCGGCAAAAGTACTGTATACGGCCCCGCTCACCGCCACCGGCGTGGGATTGCCCATCAGATAGATCGCCAGGTCGATCATGTGAACACCCAAGTCAATAAGAGAGCCGCCGCCGGAGCGGGACTTGGTGGTGAACCACCCGCCTTTTCCGGGAATACCACGGCGGCGCACCCAACCGCATCGGCCGCAGTATATATTGCCGAATTCTCCCCGGTCAGCCATTTCCTTCAGTTTGCGGGAATAGGCATGGTAGCGGTTGTTGCGCATCGCCATGAGTACCTTGCCGTTTTTCTCCGCCGTTTCTTTCATTTTGATCATATCCTCGGCAGTGGTGGAATCCGGCTTTTCCACAAACACATGGATACCTTTTTCCAGTGCCATAATAGAGAACGGTGCATGAAGAAAATTCGGAGTGCAGATGTCTACTGCATCAATTTCCTCATTGGCAAGCAATTCTTCATAATCGGTATAGCAATGGGCGTTGTCTAAAAAATGGGAACCGAATTCCGACACGGTGAATGCTTTGATTTCTTCGCACCGACCGGGAACGGTGTCGCACATGGCGACGACCTCCACATTATCCATTTTGGCAAGGGCAGGAATATGCGCCCACTTCATGATGCCATCGCAACCCACTAAGGCAAATCTGCATTTTTTCATTTGTAAAACTCCAATCTTTTCACATCTGAAATAATTAACGTCCCAATTTTATCACGGAAAACAGCACCTGTCAATCTGCAGGAATGAAATTTTGCACTTTAGCAACAATTATCGGCGAATTTGACCCGATTTTTCAAGATCATCGGCAGGAGATGCTTTGATATTACGGATGTTACCGGCATCATACTTTATCGCATATTACCGCTCCGTTCCATGACGACCGCCAATGCCGCCAACGGAGCAGTCTCGCACCGCAGGATACGGGGACCGAGAGTGACGATCTGTCCGCCGATATCAATGACCGCCTGCGCCTCTACAGGATCTATCCCGCCTTCCGGTCCAACCACCAAAGAGACCGCTCTGTCAGCGGGGGTGATCATTTCACCCAGTGGCTGACCGCCCCCTTCATAGCACAGCAATGTCTTTTTCTGCGCCAGACGTTGCAGAGCCGCCCGCCATGCCAACGGTTTTTCGACCGTTGGCTGTATGCCACGTCCGCTTTGCCCCGCCGCCTCATCAGCGATCCTCTGCCATCGGACGGCTTTCTTCTCCGCATCCTTTTCCTGCAAACGAACGATGCTCCGGGACATCGCCACCGGTACGACGGCATATACCCCTAGTTCGACCGCTTTCTGAATGACCAGCTCCATCTTATCGCCCTTCGGCAATCCCATATACAGTGTCACCCGGAGAGATGGCTCCGCCACGGTAGGCCTTACCGCCTCCACCCGCACCGTTACACACTCCCTGTCGATCGCCGTCACCACGCAGGAATAGTCCGAGCCACTGCCGTCGCAAAGCGTCAGCGATTCTCCCGTCCGTGTCCGCAGTGCCGTTGCAATGTGACGGGCATCCGCTCCCGTCAATTGCGTCTGATCCCCCACCGTCAACGGGGAAGGAACAAAAAACCGAGGCATGGTGATCCGCCCTTTCTGTTTCACGGTCAGGCTGGCGAGAGCCTGACATAATAGCGGTATTCCCGCACTCCTGCCGGACGCTCCCGCCGCACAACGCCGGTCGTCAGCAGGACTTTCAGCGTACCCTGTAAATTACGTCCCTGCAAATGTGCCAGTTTCCCAAATTCCTTCGCTGTAAATGTGTCCGGAAGACCGGCAGGCAGCAGGTGACGGTAATCCGCCGCTTGCCGCAGCACCGCCGTCGCCGCCACGGCTGTCGGCAGGCGGTCGATCCGATGGGCACCTCGCTTGCCGTCCGTGCTCCATCCATCTGCCAGTCGCTTCTCTTCGACGTCCACTGCGACCAACCCGACTGTCAGCCGGGGATGATCCAGCAATCCGGCGATGTAGATCAGTTCCTTTCCGGCATCCGTCCACCGACCGGTGCGGGGAGAACGGCGGGAGGAAAGCACCTCTCCCGTATCCGGAGCGATCCA
The DNA here is from genome assembly GCA_045597885.1 of Acutalibacteraceae bacterium. Lineage (GTDB taxonomy): Bacteria > Bacillota > Clostridia > Oscillospirales > Acutalibacteraceae > UBA5905. The sequence continues at coordinate 2,539 of JAZLKY010000393.1, forward strand.
TGTCACCTGCTTGTTTCGAATGACAGGATAAACGACCGTCACATCGTAGTGCTCCAACAGTTTTTGCAATTTGGGACGAAGACGGGAGAAACTGCCGGTCTGGATCTCCGTCACCCGTTCCCCGTCAAAAATATCCGCCACACTGCCCTGCGGCAGGGTGACTTCATGATGCCGGATGTCTCCGTCCAGCCACAGTTTTAGTGCGGCATGGAGCGTTTTCTCCCGCAAGATCCCGATCCCGCCGGGATCATCCGGTCGCCTATGTGCCCCTGTGGGCGAAAACGTATCCGGAGGCGGGAAGTCAAACACCGCCTGTCGCTCTTCAGTAGGTTGTCCCATGATCACGGCACTCTCATCCTCAACAATACGATAAAACACAAAATCCGTTTCCGTCCCCCGACAGCCACCGCCCTGTGCCGGGGACGGAAACGGTAAAAGTAAGTCATCCGCCCAATTTATTAGCCAGCGACCGCAGATCATCAGTGTCAAAAAATTCCACCTGCAAGGTGCCGCCGCCGTTGCCGGCGGAAACCTTGACCTGCCGTCCTAAAGCTTCCCGCAGTGACAGCTCCACCTCATCGTAAAAGCTGTTCCGGTGAGCCGGCATTTTCGGCGTAACGGCAGGCTTCTTCGCCGCCTTTGCCATGCGCTCCAGTTCCCGGACGGACAGGTCTCTGTCGATCACCATCCGGGCAACCTCTGTCTGCCTGTCTTCCCCGTCAAAGGAAAGCAGGGTGCGGGCATGACCGGCAGACAATGTGCCGGCAGACACCATCTCCGCCACCGGGTGCGGCAATGACAGTAACCGCAGGGCGTTGGCGACCGCCGGACGGGATTTGTTCACTACCTTTGCCGCCTGCTCCTGTGTCATGCCGTAACTATCCATCAAGGTCTGATATCCCAAAGCCTCTTCCATGGGGTTGAGGTCTTCCCGTTGCAGATTCTCGATCAGCGCCAACTCCGCCGCTTCCTGCTCGGTCATTTCCCGGACGACTACCGGCACCTCTGTCAATCCTGCCATGCCGGATGCCCGCCACCGCCGTTCTCCGGCGACCAACTGATAACTGCCATCCGGCAGAGGCCGTACCAGCAATGGCTGTAACACCCCGTGCTGAGCGATCGAATCCGCCAATTCCGTCAAGGCCTGCTCATCAAACTGCTTGCGGGGCTGATTCCGATTCGGCACGATCTCCGCCAACGGCAATGAGACCGTCTCACCGTCTCCGACCGCATTCTGTGCAAACAGGACATCCAGCCCTTTCCCTAAACCGCCCTTTTTCAGTGACATAATCTCCTGTCCTTTCTGTTCATTGATGGCTCAGAATCTCCTCCGCCAGTGCCCGATATGCCTTGGCACCTTTAGAGCTCTTGTCGTAATAGTTGATCGGGCGGCCGAAACTGGGGGCTTCCGCTAATCGGACACTGCGGGGGATCACCGTCCCGTACACCTTGCGTCCGAAAAACTTCTTCACCTCGGCAACCACCTGCTGTGTCAGATTCGTCCGTCCGTCATACATCGTGAACAGCACCCCTTCCAACTCCAGCGTGGGGTTGTACAGTCGCTTCACCTGCCGCACGGTAGCGATCAGCTGGGACAATCCTTCCAATGCGTAATACTCCGGCTGAGCCGGGATCAGAAACGTATCCGCCGCCACCAGCGCATTGAGGGTAAGCAGTCCCAACGCCGGTGGGCAGTCGATGAAGATATAATCATAAGCGTTGCGATAGTTCGCCAGTGCAGCCTTGAGGCGGCTCTCCCGTCGGTTGAGCTCCACCATCTCAATTTCCGCTCCTGCCAATGCCACGCTGGAGGGGATGACCGACAACCCGGCAAATACCGTTCTGACTGCCGCCTTCCCCTCAACATCCTGTCCCATGACCAGATCGTACACAGAAAGTCCGACCTGCCGTTTGTCCAATCCCACACCACTGGTACCGTTTCCCTGCGGATCAATATCGACCAGCAATGTACGCTTGCCCAGTTCACCGAAAGCAGAAGCCAAATTGACAGCAGAGGTAGTTTTCCCCACCCCGCCCTTTTGCGTAACCACTGCGATCACCTTCGCCATAGCCGGACTTCCTCTCTTTCTACTTCTCATCGTTCAAATGGTATCATAGCATATTTTTTCTCCTTTGTATAGACCAAATTGATAAAAAACCGTCATTTTTTGACTGCCGATGAGAAGAAGGATCCATGGCTGTTTAATCTTGCCAAATGCCGGGCATTATGCTACAATTGATCAAAAGACTGAAAAGGAGACACTGTCGTGAGAAATACGGTCCTGTGCTATATTCGCAACAATGCCGGACAAACTCTGTTACTCCACCGGGTAAAAAAGGAGAACGATCTGAACAAAGATAAATGGATCGGTGTCGGCGGCAAATTTGAAGACAAAGAAAGCCCCGAAGACTGTCTGAAACGGGAAGTGGCAGAGGAGACCGGACTGACACTGGTACGCTACCGCTTCCGGGGTATCGTCACATTCGTTTCCGATAGGTGGGAAACAGAGTATATGCACTTATTTACGGCAGATCGCTTTACCGGAACGATACATCCCTGTGATGAAGGAGATCTAGAATGGGTCGATGACAGCACCATGGACCGCCTGCCCACCTGGGAGGGCGACCGGATCTTTTTGGAACTGTTGAGAAGGGAAGAGCCGTTTTTTTCTCTTAAACTGACATATGATGCCGGAGACTGCCTGCTCCGGGCTGATCTGAACGGGAAACAGCTCCCGATCGAAGGCAAGACCTCTTCCCTATGATATATTCTCCTGAAAACAGCAAGCCCGTATCGGACTGCCGCCGGTGGCGAAGTGACGATACGGGCTTGTTTTTCTCTGACAGGTCTCATTCGTTTGCAGCTTCTGTCTGCGTATCCGGTGGGCTGCCCTCTTCCGGCTCATCCTCCATCGGCGTGACATCCGACTGCCCGCCGGAGTCGGTCTCCTCTTCCGTCGTTGAATCCTCCTCCGGCGGCCGTTCTCCGCCGGACGATTCTTCCGGATCGGATACATCGACGGCTTCGGTAGGCTGTGGTTCCTCTATGGAGACAGTCGTCCCCTCCAAAACCACACACTGGGAACAGAGCGCAATATATCGCTCTTTCACCGTGGTCAACGGATAACGGACGATCCCCTTCTGCGGATCGGACATGATGGCGGCATTCCCGTCCAGATCATAACCGATCAATACCAAACAGTGTTCGGGGGCGATCCACTGGATCGTCTGCCCGCCGACTGTCCACTTCACCGTCCGGTAGGGCATCAGCATAGACATAGTCCCCCAAATGATCACCGGCCGCCCTTTTTCCACCTCTGCCAACAGGGATTCAAAAGCACTGCCACTGCGATTAACCGCCTTGAAGTCCGTCTTTTGGGTGGCAAAGAAACGGTTAGCGGCATCGGTGATGGGCTGTGCGTAACAACCAAATCCGTAAGCAGAGAACGGATCTCCCACAAATATCTTCCGGAAATCCGCCGGTGCCGGCACTTTCTTTAAAAAACGCTCTGCCATCTCTGTCTTGGAAACCGAAAACCCATAATACCGCAAAGCGGTCGTCAGTGCGGTGATCTCACAGCCGGTGGGAAGTTCCGGATTCTGCGGCAAAAAACTGACGTCCAATCTCACCGACCGCTTCTGCAATCGGCTGGCGTCGATCGTCGTCGCCGCTACGTAAACTGTGTTCTGCGGTGTCTGCCGGATGGCATCCGCCTGCTGTCTCAGCTTGACCGTGCCGGGATCAGGTGCCGCCGTCGTTCTGACCGTTTTGGCTCCGGTAGTGACAGCCGCCTGCGTTGCCGTAGTCTCCGACGGCGTTGTCGAAGCAGATGCCGTCGTCACCGATGTCACGGTCGACAACTCACAGTCGGTCGAAACGGTCGGCAATTTCCCGCATCCGGTCACGGCAATACATATCGCCGCAAGGCAGACAACGGTAATATGCTTTTTCAATCAAGCACCGCCTTCGCTTAAAGTCTGCCTCCAGTATATCAAACGGCGGGGGAAATGTCAAATCAGCAGAAAAGTGACCGCCATCATTGTAATCCGCTTTCTCCAACCTGTTCAAACAGCCGTTCCACCGCTTCCCGCAACGGAATGTTTTCCGGCAGAGAAAGCGTCGGATCGGCAGACAGCCGATTGGCGGCATAGGTCTGCGCCAGATGCAGCAGGCGGGAATCGACCATCAGATCGGCGATCCGCATCTGCGGCAGTCCGCTTTGGCGGTTTCCGAAAAAATCTCCCGGTCCCCGCAGGCGCATATCTTCATCAGCGATACGGAACCCATCGTTGGTAGCACACATTACCTTCAACCGTCGCCGGGTATCCTCACCCGTACTGTCTGACAGCAGGACACAGGCGGCGGGATACCGTCCCCTGCCCACACGTCCCCGGAGCTGATGCAGCTGCGCCAGTCCGAAGCGATCAGCGTTTTCCACTACCATGATCACAGCGTTGGGAACATCCACCCCCACCTCGATAACAGTGGTACATATCAGCAGTTGTATCTCTCCCGCAGCGAAGGCTGTCATGGTCGCCTCCTTTTGGGCAGGCTTCATCCGTCCGTGGAGCAATCCCACCCGATAGCCGGCAAACGGACCGCCCGAAAGGATGTCAAACACCTCCTTGGCAGAGTGCAGTGAAGCGGGGCTGTCATCATTTTCCTCCACCAGTGGGCAAACAATGAACCCCTGCCGTCCCTCGTCCAAAAAGCGCCGCACATAACCATATGCCCGATCCCGCTTGTCCGATCCCACCGCATAGGTCGCTACCAGCTGACGGCCGGGGGGCAATTCATCCAGTACCGACAGGTCCAGATCACCGTAAATAATAAGTGCCAGTGTCCTCGGTATCGGGGTGGCGGACATGACCAGCATATGGGGATCAGCCCCCTTATCCGTCAGTTTTGCCCGTTGCTGTACCCCGAACCGGTGCTGCTCATCGGTGATGACCAGTCCCAGTCTGGCAAACTGCACCTTGTCGGTGAGCAAGGCGTGTGTCCCCACCAACAGATCAATCTCTCCGCTTTTCAGCTTGTCCAACAGGGGGCGGCGCCGGGCGGCAGTGACCGAACCGGTAAGCAGTCCCACCCGTACCTTGTCGCCCAACAGCGCCTGCAGGGAAGCGGCGTGCTGTTGAGCCAGTATTTCGGTCGGAGCCATCATCGCCACCTGCCATCCTTCACGGATAAGCGAATAGGCGGCGCCGGCGGCAACAGCCGTTTTCCCGCTTCCAACATCACCCTGTACCAGCCTTGCCATAGGTGTCGCCTTTTGCAGGTCGGCGACACAGTCTCTGATCGCCCGCCGTTGTGCCCCGGTCAGGGAGAAGGGCAGACCGGCAGTATATTCTGCCGTATGATCCTGCTTCAGCATGACACCGGTAGCGTGGCGAGAACGGTGCTTCATCCGGAGCAAACCCATCTGCAATACAAACAGTTCTTCGAATATCAGCCGTTCCCGTGCCTTGGCAATATCCTCTTCGGCAGAGGGGAAATGAATGGATCGCAATGCAGTCTCCAATCCGGCAAGACCCAACCGTTCCCGGATATCGGCAGGCAGTTCATCCGACAGTGATACGCTCTCCAACGCCCGACGGACATCCCGCTCGATCATATAGGTGGTAAGATTCCCGATACGGCGGTAAATGGGGCGAATACGACTGCCGTCATCTGCACCGGCAATTTTCGGAGCAGACAGTTCAAAACGGCGGTCTTCTCCTTTCACGATCCCGTAGAGCAGGATTTCCTGATTGTAATGCACCGCTTTTGCGGCGTAAGGATTGTTGAACAGCGTGACCTGTGCCGTATCCCATCCGTCGGTAACACGGAACCGGTACAAGGTCATGCCCCTGCGCGGCTGATATTCCTGCACATCACACAACACCCGCCCCCGGATACAGCAGGGGGTGTCCGGCAAAGCCTGGCTCAAAAAAACCGTCCGTGACCAATCCTCATAATCCCGTGGAAACCAGTACAGCAGATCCCGTATCGTCCGAATGCCCCCACGGGCATATTGACCTGCCTTTTTTTCGCCTACCCCTTTGAGATATCGGATCGCATCGTCTGCCGTCATGACTTATCCCCCCGTTCGCTGATCTCATTATACTGCTGTCAGCCAGCAGATGCAAGAAAAAATTCCCCGCCGATCCCTGCTTAAAACCGGGAGCTATCTGTCCGAAAACCTCATCACCCGCAAAGCCGCCGAATAAGCCGCAAAACAAATGGCAGCATCGTAGCGTGCGGCGTCCTCGATGCACTGTATTAGCTGTTAGACGATAGACGTTAGCTGTTAGATATTGATTCAAACAAACCGTAGGGAACGGGCACGCCCATTCCGCAGTGCATACCTCAAAATTGATCAAACGATCCGTACGGCGGCCGCTTGCTGCCGCCGTTGAGCATATCGCTAAATTCATTGAAACAGCCGTAGGGGCGAACTGTGTTCGCCCGCCGAGCATCCCGCCAAACGTGCGGCAACAAAAAGCCTCCCTTGTCGTATAGCCGCCGTCTTCTGTCACATTGCCAGATATAACAGGGCAACGATCAATTCCGGCCGACACCCGTTGCGGAACAGCAACAGTGCCAGCCCCAACAGCAGCCATTGCTCCATATCCTCCAAAGTCTTTGCCGGCAGATCGGCTGACGGTCCAGCCGGCGGACAGGGCGCCGGCGGACTGCCCGCCGGAGGATGCCGTTCCGGCGGTCGGGCTGCTGCCAGCGATTCCGGCGTACGCCGTTCGTGCTGTTCAAATACCCGCCGGGAATGTTCCTGCATCTGCCGTACCCGGCGAGCAGCTTCCTGCTGCATCTGTAAAAGATCCTCCGCCACATTCTATTCCCCCTTCCGTCCGTTCCCCAACAATCCCTGTTCCTGCAGCAACGGGATCAGTCTGGTCAGCCGCAGGATGCGGATGGCTTCGTCCAACCGTTCCTCCCGCTTGCCGTGAAGATAAGGACGCAGTGCCTGTAACAGCCTCGAATCGGCATCGTCGGCAGAAAATGCTCCCACCAGTGGCAGTAGCTTTTGCCATTGACCGAGATCCGGCAAGCCGTCCGGCGGAGGGGGAGTTGCCGGTGCCGGCGGCAACGGAGCAGCATCTGCCGTTTGTGTTGTCGGCAAAGACGGCAGATCGGCTGTCAGCGGTTCACCGCCCAATGATGCCATGACCGATTGGATCTTGGCGATACCCTCCGGAGACGACAACAGCCGGGTGATCTTATCGTTGATATCCTCCATCGGGGATCTCTCCTTTGCCTGCTGTTTATCTGTTTTCCGACAAGCGGTGAAGCAACTGCTGTACCGCCGGACTTTCCATCAGCCGGGCAGCTTTCTCTTTGTCAGCCATCAAAGCATTGACCTGCTCCAACAGTTCCGGAGACAGCCGTTCCCCCGCCTGCCGGGACACACCGTATAAGCCATCCTTTTCAAAGGCTTTTTTCAGGTCTTCGGGAGAAGTGTTGAGCCGATCGCCGGCATACTGAAGCAGTTTTTCCATTTGCTCCGGCGTAAATTGCTGTGCCATAAAATGTCATCCTCTCTACTTTGGGTATGTATGAAAAAAATGTGAACTTTTTGCCGAAAAAACTGGTTTTCTTCTGCCACTTGTGCTATACTTATGCACGATACCGATACTTTATGCGAGGGGGGAGCCGTGTGCGGATACTGATATTGTCCGATATCCATGAAAATGCATCGGCACTGCAGCAGGTGATCGAGAAACATCCGGATATCCGAACAGTGCTTTTTTTGGGAGACGGACTGCGCCATGTAGAAGAAGCGGCGGTCTTTTATCCCGACCGGCGATTCTTATCGGTACCGGGAAACTGTGATATGGCTGTCGGGCGTACCGTGGATGCCGAGACCGTGTTGGAAGGCAAGCGCCTGTTTTTTACCCACGGTCACCGCTATCGGGTAAAATACGGATCAGAAGCACTGGAGGCAGAAGCACGGCGGCGACAGGCTGACATCGTGCTGTTCGGTCATACGCATATACCATTGGAACGGTATGAAGACGGCTTGTACTTCTTCAACCCCGGCAGTTTGGGCTATGGCGGCACTTACGGAACGGCAGACATCTCTCCGGCAGGGATCATGACCTCCCTTCTGCGTTTATAAGCCTGTCATTGTCAGCCTATGCCCGTAAAGATAAAATGTGCAATATCTACTTGCAGTCTGCGGCAAAATATGCTACACTGACTGTCGGAAAGAAAAAAGGGGGGTGGCACATGGCAGAGCTTTACTGGAATCAGGCAGGCATGACGATGCCGTTGGTAGTACCCGGCATCTTATCGGCATACCGGACGGCAACGGCAGAACAGTTCCGGGTACTGCTGTGGCTGTCCGCCAATCAACTGCAGTGGGATCATCTGCGGTGCGCCCAGGAAACTGCGCTCTCTGCCGAAGCGGCGGAGAATGCCCGACAGTTTTGGATACAGCAAGGAGTGCTGACGGTGGCGGAAGCGACGGCTTCGTCCGCCGTTCCCCGTCCCGCCCCGGTAAAGCCCCGGTTGCAGGAAGTGCTGGCATATCAGCAGGCGCATCCGCATTTTACCGAATTTTTGGAGGCGGCATCCGCCCGGTTGGGTAAGCCTGTCAGCCACGGAGACATTGCCACATTACTGTATCTG
>JAZLKY010000394.1:0-6999 GCA_045597885.1 Acutalibacteraceae bacterium
CCCGCAAAAGGGGGCGAGGCGCTTGTAGAAAATGCCTCCGGCAATGCATCTATGCGAGGGAAGTATCTTGCCGCCGCCGTATGGTATCAGACACTGATGAAGCGTACGATCGACCTGTCGGTGGCAAAGAATGTCTACGGAATTGATGCCGAACTGACCTCGGTGGCCGCCAAGACGGTAAAAGAGAAAGGCATCTCCCTCAAAGAAGTGTCGGTCACGCCCCGTGTCGATTCGATGAAGGATTCCCGGCTGGCGATCCTGTCGGTGGAGGGCGGCGTCCTTTCACCTTCTTTCCAGCCGTCCGTCACAGTATATTCTGTGACCGTCGGGCCGGACTGTACCAAAGCGAAGATCAGGGCGACCGCTTCTTCTGCCCGTGCCAAGATCAATATTGATAATCCGTCACTGACACCGGGCGAGACATCCCGTGCCCGCATCACAGTGACCGCACCCGACGGGTCGGATACCATGTACATCATTGACATCACGCCCGCCACACGGGCAACTGCACCGACCGCTCCGACGGCAACGGCGACACAGGCGGTGTCGACGTCTACGCCCATATTGCGGGAACTGACGGTGGAGGGCTATTTGATTTCTCCTTCCTTCTCCGAGAATATCCAACGGTACACCGTCATCGTGCCGGATGAGGTGACCGAATTGGCGGTCACCACGCAGGCACAGGATCCTGCGTGCGACGTGTCGGTGACAGGCAACACAGGGCTGACACCGGGGGAAAAGGGGACGATCATCGTCAGTTGTAAAAACGGTACGGGCGATGAGCGCCGCTATGTGATCCGGGTACTGCGGCCGGGACAAAAAGCCGATGATACCGACGATCTGTATGACGAAAAGAGTTACCGTCAGCCGATATCGCAGACATTGACCACCATTGTTTGCTGCTGCATCCTGCTGGCATCTGTTGCGGCGGGTGCCGCCACGGTGATCTCGATGCAGAAAAAGAAAAAAGCCCTGTTGGCGATCGAAGCCGAAAAACAGGCAAATACGAATAAAGAGGATTCTTGAATATTATGTTGACTGTCACCGTGCTGTGTGTCGGCAAACTCAAAGAACTCTACTGGCGGGATGCCTTTGCAGAGTATGAAAAGCGGCTCGGTGCATTCTGCCGCTTCCGTCTGACGGAGGTAGGGGAAGAACGCCTGCCGGATGCGCCCACACCGGCACAGATCGCCCACGCTGTTGAGGCAGAGGGGGATCGCCTGTTGGAGAAGACACCGAAGGATGCCGCCGGGATCGCTCTGTGCATCGAGGGGCGGGAGATGGATTCCCCCGCCCTGGCGGCGCAGATAGAACGGTTGGCGGTGACGGGGATCAGCCATATCGTGTTTTATATCGGCGGCTCGTGGGGACTGTCGGAGGCGGTGAAGGATTCTGCCCGCCTGCGTTTGTCCATGTCTCCTATGACATTTCCGCACCAGTTGGCAAGGATCATGCTCATGGAACAGCTTTATCGGGCGTTTCAGATCACTGCCGGTGGGAAGTATCACAAATAATGACCACTGTTTTTTTCTAAAAAAGAGGGGGAACGCTTGACATTTTCGCCTAAACGGGGTATGATACATTCGTTCCCCCTGTATAGATGCCGCTGTGGTGGAATTGGTAGACACAAGGGACTTAAAATCCCTCGGTGGCAACACTGTACCGGTTCGAGCCCGGTCAGCGGCACCAAAAAGCAAGCCGTGCAAGGATACCGGCTGAATAAAAAAACAGGCTGATGTTTTTTTGTCAGCCTGTTTTCGTTTGATCAAATTACCTATTGCGATCCGGCTCCCCTTCGGTCATTTGCCGAGAAGGAATTTAGTCATCTCAAATCCGCACCGATAAAACCAATAGAATTTGCTCATGCCGTATTTGCGGTAAATGCTGTAGGAAATATTGATCCTTTTTCTGACTTCACGCAGACTGTGCTTGGTGCTGATCCCGCCGGTGCCGAAGGCAAAATTGGTGATGACCTTGTCGTTCGTTATTATTTTTTTGCCGGCTATGTGGACCGCCGTGATATAATCCCAATCATCATACATCGTTTCTATCGGATAGGGATGCTCTATCAGCACCTCTCTTTTGCTGAACATTGCCGGGTGACACCACCCGGTCGATACCCACAGCCTTCCGATCTTGGCATGCTTGATCCATACCCGATTTTCCTGGACCATGTTGATGCTTCCCCAGGCGACATCATAGTTTTCCGTCCGATACAACTCGACCATTGTCTCCACGGCATTCGGCTCATACCAGTCATCGGAATTGACCTGTCCGACCAATTCGCCGTGAGAGAGCCTCGCCCCTTTGTTCAGAGCATCGTACATGCCCCGATCCGGTTCGCTGATCACCGTCAGGGTTTTCCCGCCGGTCTGTTCAAACGCCTCCTTATAGGACTCGGCAACAGAAACGGTGTTGTCAGTGGAAGCACCGTCTACGATGATGTACTCGATATCCCCGTAGGTCTGATTAAGAACAGATTCTATCGTTTTGGCGATCGTCTTTTCACTGTTGAATGCAACGGTCAATATTGTTACTAACATAAATTTACCCACCTAAGCAGTCATTCCTGCAAATCGTTGTTCTTTTATTCCGTTACTGCTTCCTTTTCTATGGCGTCTTTGCCCGACTTGGCGGCGGTGATCTGATCTTTTTCGATCCCTTCGGTGCTGTCCGGCATGAACAGGATCTTGACGGTGGCAAAGCAAATGCGCAGATCCGTCAAAATGCTTGCCGTGGTGATGTAGATCAGATCCATTTGCAGTTTTTCATATGGGGTGGAGTTATATTTTCCGTAAACCTGTGCCAGCCCGGTCAAGCCGGCCTTACACTGTAGCCGCAGTTGGAAATCCGGCAGTTCCTCACAATACTGTTCGGCAATTGCGGGGCGTTCCGGTCGGGGCCCTACGATGCTCATGTTCCCCGAAAGGATATCGAGAAGTTGGGGAAGCTCGTCCAACCGACACCGACGGATAAATCTGCCGACCGGCGTGATCCGGTTATCATTTTCCCCGGAAGAAAGCCGTGCCACGCCGTCCTTTTCGGCATCTACCCGCATACTGCGGAACTTGTGGATGCGGAAGCGGCGTCCGTGCATGGTCAGCCGTTCCTGTTTGTAAAACACCGGACCGCCGTCCCCTATTTTGATCAACAATGAGACCAGCAGGAACAGGGGAGAGAGGACGACCAGCGCCACGCCTGAAATGATGATGTCGAATGCCCGCTTGAAAAAGGAATAGAAAACATCGGGATTATATCTTTCGATACCGAAAATCGGCGTATGGAACATATATCGGATATTCGAACTTTTGACAATGATATCGTCAATATCCGGACACAGGTAGAGGTCAATACAGTTATCAAGGCAATACCGACACAGGATACTCTGCTCCTTTGCGGTCAGGTCTTTAACGAAAACGGTCTGTATCCCCTTCAGCATGTCCATGTTTTCAAGGCAGTCGTCGGCTGATGCGATCACGGTGACCTTGTATTTTTTTTCAAGACTGTATTTTATTATTTTTTCGTCAATGTCCTGAGAGCCGCTATAAACAATAGCGGTCACTCTGGGCGGCGTGATCCGGAAGTATAACTTATGCGCCGAGAAACACCACAAACCGGAAAGTATGATCTGTGCCAAAAGAGCCAACAGCAATGGCACGGGATTCCGGAACTGTTCGTTGATCAGAATGATCACGACATACAGAAAGACATCGGAGAGCAGCAGGGAGATCACCTGACTCAAAAACAAATTGGTTATGCTCTGATCGGGGATCAGGAACGCCGAATATATTTTGGCAAATACGGTATACAGGATCAGAAACAAGACAATGATCCCGACGGTTTTTGCGGTCCGGAACTGCTCCGTTGGCACAAGACCGTAGTACATAAAGTACGATAGGAGCGGCGGGATCACCATCAGCAGGACGTTCAACATTTTGATCACTCGGAGGAATATGTATCTGGCAGTCCTCTCCATCAACAGGTCCAACCTTTCATTCTGTATTTCGGGTATAACCGGAACAGTACGAAGCACGGATCGCTACGGGATTTGTACCCGTCCACGGTCATTTGACAAAACGACCGATATTGACATTATACTACGTTGTTATAAAAAAAACAATATAAAAATATTTGTTTTGTTATATTTTCCTTTTCAGTGAGACATTTCCGCATTTTTCCCGACTAATCAGTGAAAGGGGTCGGACCGACCTTTTGGAAAGGAGCGTTACGGTGAATAACGGTGAAAGTAGCTACCGCCGTTTTTTGGATGGAGATGACAGTGGGATCGTTGAGATCGTCGAAGCATATAAGGACGGACTGACACTGTTTCTGTATCATTTTGTCAACCGGGTGGATGTTGCTGAGGAACTGACCGAGGAGACTTTTTTTCGGCTGATGATCAAAAAGCCGAAATTTTCGGGGAGATCCTCGTTCCGGTCTTGGCTGTATGCCATCGGGCGGAATGTGGCAGTTGATTATCTCCGGCATAACGCCAAAATCAAGGCAGTATCTGCCGGGGAGGCGGAAACGGTCTCCTGCGCCGAAGACGATTTAGAACGGTCATATATCAAGGAAGAATCAAAGATCACGGTACATAAGGCATTGGATCATCTGCCGGCTGAATACCGGCAGGTATTGTGGCTGGTATTCTTTGAGGATCTTTCTTACGGGGAAGCCTCGGCTGTGATGAAAAAGAATTCCCGCCAGATGCGGAATCTGCTGTACCGTGCCAAACAGCGCCTGAAATCGGAGCTTGAAAAGGAGGGCTTTGTTTATGAAGACGACTGACGAAATGATGACCAGCCTTTTTGCCCGCCGGGAACAGTATCTGACAGAAAGAAGAGACAGAAAAAGAATGGCGGGGAAGGCAGTGACGGCGCTTTTTTCCGCTTGCTTGGTGGTGGTCGCCTGCTTTGGCATTTGGCGGACGGTCAAGCCGGAGACGGATATGGATATGGCTCTTTTGACTAAGGATGTTGCATCGCCGCAAAACAGCACCGACACGGTCAATGATCTGCCGACAGACGGACAGACAGAAGACGGTGATACGGTCAACAAAGATACTGCTGCCAATGTCGGGCAGGTGAAAAAAAGCGGTGACGGATCGAATGCTTTCGATGGATTATGTATTCCCGCCGTGCCGGGGACAAGGGAGATTTCTCTTGTCGGTGAGCGCATCACCGATGACGAGGCAAAGGCGTATTTTGAAAAGAATTTTTCCGGCATCAAAAGCGCACTGACGGCAAGCGGTGTTGCGACCGGGAACATGAAAATATCCGAGACCGGCTACGGTCATATCTGCTATGACGGTGTCGAGGGTAAGGGAGCGGAACTACGGCAGGGCTTTCGGGACTATCTTGTCCATAATGACGGTCGGCTGATCGCCATCATCACACTGATGAAAGAAAACGGCGCGATCAGCGATTGCCCCGCCTTCGGGGCTTCCTGGTTCGATCAGTACGATGCCTATCTCAAACAGCACGCTGGGCAGGAACTGATCTATTTGTATGCCGGCAGTATGGAAATCGTTTTGGCCCCGGACGGGACGGTCTGCAATCCGATGGGGACAGATGTATCGCACTATTTAGAGGGGATTGAAAACCCGTATGAGCGGTTCTATCATACTGCGGCGATATATGTGCCATAGAAAAAGGAGGAAAACGATATGAAAAAAACAGTTTGCATCTTCCTGAGCTTAGTTATGATCATAGGCTTGTCGGCGTGTGACCGTGATCCGGGAGAACCGGCAAGCACCGTTTCTGCTCCCGTTTCCGATCCCGCTCCTATTCCCGTGCCGGCGAAGGAAGACGGTACTGATACGACAGAAAACGGATTTGACGAAGCGTTTATTGCCTATACGGAAAACTGTCTTGGCGGCAATTATATGGTTTCTCCACTGTCATTCCGTTATGCGCTGGGCTTGCTGTTGGCAGGCGCAGACGGGAATACCAAAACAGAGCTGCTCAAAGCGATGAAGGTGGAGAGCGTTGACGAATGGACGGCGTATTGCAGAGAATTCAATGCCTTTGCCGATGCATTTGATCAGCAGCTGCAATCGGACATCAAACGGCATAAAGACATGGTAAAAAAAGGGTATGTTGATGGTACTGCCGCCCAACCTGTCCGTGCTCTTCGTGTGGCGAACTCCGTTTGGAAGCGGGCGGATATCAAGACGGATTTCACGGCATCATATAAGAAGACGGTCAGTACCGACTATGGGGCAGAATATTTTGATTTCACCGAAAACAATGCAGTCAAAAAGATCAATGACTGGGTGAATGAGAAAACCGAGAAAATGATCCCCCGGTTACTGCCCGATAACTATCCGGTCGGAAACCTTGCCGTTGTTCTGATGAATGCGCTGTACTACAAGAACAGTTGGGAAAATCCCTTCAACCATGCCGCAACAAAAACCGATGACTTTCATGCAAAAGACGGCAAAACCGTCCGCAAATCCTTCATGGAACAGACCGAGAATCTCCTCTACTATGCCGATGGGGAAACGCAGATGGTCGTCCTGCCGATGAAAGGCGGGGTGAAGATGGCATTTGTGCTGGGGGATACGGCGGATATTGCGAAAAAAATAAGTAAATCCGAATACCGGCGGGTCACGGTGCGGATTCCAAAGATGGATATCGAAACCTCGCTTGATCAAAAAGAACTGGTCGGCTTTTTGTCACAGAACGGTGTTTCGGATGCCTTTGACGCCCAAAGAGCGGATTTTTCCGCCATGATCGCTCATCCGATACGGGTGGACGATATCGTCCAAAAAACGAGGATCAAAACCGATGAGGACGGGGTGGAGGCCGCCGCCGTTACCGCTATCATGGCAAAGGATCTTGCCTGCCCGGTGGAAGCCGATCCGATCGAGTTTGTTGCCGATAGACCGTTTTCTTTCTATATCTATGCCGACTGTGACGACATGACCGCAACGCTCTTTGCCGGGAAGATGGTGGAATAATACAAGCGCACCCCTGTGGACGGCAGCTTCGCCACCTC
>JAZLKY010000395.1:0-3885 GCA_045597885.1 Acutalibacteraceae bacterium
ATCAGGCAGGTGAGCTTAACCGTCAGGTAACGGTCGCCGGCCGCATCAAGAATCTGGACGAAAGCATTTATTATAAGATCGACAGTATACATTCTGCCATCAATACCGACCGGCAGGTCTGCTTCAAGTATTATGAGTGGAATATGAAGAAAGAGTTCGTTGCCCGCCACAACGGCGGGGTGTATGTTGTCAGCCCTTATATCCTTCACTGGGATGATGAAAACTACTATCTCATTGCTTATAACAGTGATTACGGTCAAATACGGCATTACCGGGTAGACAGGATGAAAGAGATACAGGTCGTTCCCGAAAAGCGGGAGGGAGAAGCCGCTATCAAGCAAGTCGATATGAGTACATTCTCCCGTAAAACATTCGGTATGTTTGGTGGAACGGATCAGCGTATCACGCTTCGGTGTGCCGCTCACCTGGCAGGGGTGATCATTGACCGGTTCGGAAAGGAAGTTCCCATCATTCCCGATTACGGTACGGATACCTTTACCGCCATTGTCCCCATTGTGGTGTGTGAGCCGTTTTATGCGTGGGTTTCCGGGTTTGGTAAAGAGATGCAGATCGTTTCGCCTGCGGATATCAGAGAAAAATATCGGCAGTATTTGCTTGAGATATTGGAAAACTACGGTGGATAAATGCATGGCTGAGGTTCAGATCATCCGTTCCGGGCGGCGCACCTTGGCGCTGGAGATCACCCCGCAGGCGCAGGTGCTGGTGCGGGCGCCGTTCTTTGTTTCGGAAGAAACAGTGAACCGTTTTTTACAGGAAAAATCTGATTGGATCGAGCGGCATCTGACGATCATGCGTCAACGGCAGGCGACGGCTGTTGACCGGACGGTCACGCCGGAGCAGGAGCAGGCTTTGCGCCGGCGGGCGGCGGCAGAGCTTCCGCTTCGGGTGGCGTTCTATTCTGCTGTGATGGGTGTCAAGCCGACCGGTATACGTATTACCGGCGCTCAAAAAAGATTTGGCAGTTGTTCTTCAAAAAACAGTCTCTGCTTTTCGTGGCGATTGATGCAGTATCCGCCGGAAGCGGTAGATTATGTGGTGGTACACGAGTTATCGCACATTCGTCATCACGATCACAGCCCCGCATTTTATGCCTTTCTCTCCCGCTATATGCCGGATTACCGGGCAAGGGAAAAATTGCTCAGACAATAATTCATAATATTTTCATTGAATGCGGGTCCTGTCCGTGGTATAGTGTTCCCGTATCTGACAGAAAGGAAACAGTGCTATATGGAAGATAAAAAAACCAACCTGTCTGCCTGCAACATCAAAAAAACTTCTATCGGCGGTCAGGCGTTGATCGAAGGCGTGATGATGCGTGGCCCGGAAAAGACCGCTATGGCGGTGCGGAATGACACTACCGGTGAGATCACGCTGGAAGAATGGAAGACTCCTGCCGCCAAATTCCCGAAATTATCCAAGCTTCCGTTCGTCCGTGGCATTTTCAATTTTGTGGATTCTCTGCGTTTCGGTTACAAGTGTCTGATGCGTTCTGCTGAATTGTCCGGTTTGGAAGAGGAGCAGACCGATGAAGAGAAGGCTGCCTGGGAAGCCATGTCGGCAGAAGAACGGGTGGCGGCAGAAGCAAAGAAGAAAAAGCAGGAAAGTGCACTGATGAGCGTGCTGATGATCGTTGCTTCTGTACTGGGGATCGCTATTGCTTTGGTGCTGTTTATGTGGTTGCCCATCCGATTGTTCCGCTGGCTGTGTGCCGCCATTCCCGCTTTGGATGATCCGGTCGTGCGGGGAATATTTGAGGGCGTACTGCGTATCGTTATTTTCCTGGTGTATATGTTGTTGGTTTCGCTGATGAAAGACATCCGTCGCACTTTTGAGTATCACGGAGCAGAACACAAAACGATTTTCTGTTATGAGAAGGGTATGGAACTGACGGTGGAGAATGTACGTACACAGCGCCGCTTCCATCCCCGGTGCGGTACTTCCTTTATGATCCTCATGCTGTTGGTGGGTGTGATCATATCCATCCTTATTCCTATCAGCACACCGTGGCTTCGCACGGTGGTGAAGCTGGCACTGATCCCCTTGACCGTTGGGATCGGCTATGAACTGATCAAGCTCGCAGGACGAAAAGACAATGTGATCACCCGTATTATCTCTGCACCCGGTATGTGGCTTCAACACGTGACCACACGGGAGCCGGATGACAGCATGATCGAGTGTGCCATTGCCGCCCTCCGGGCGGTCATCCCGGAGGATCCGGAGGCGGATCGCTGGTGACATGTTTAGAATGGTGGCGGCGGGCGACCGCCGTACTCTCCGATGCCGGCTGTGAGGATGCCGGATTTGATTCCCGTTGTTTGCTGGAGGATATCGGCGGGTGCCGCCGGGGGAGTGCTCCGGATCAGCAGCCTTTGTCCGCAGAGACGGAAAGACGTTTGGAGGATGCTCTGCGACAACGGGCGGCTGGCAGACCGTTGCAATACATTTTGGGTGAATGGGACTTCTTGACGCTTACTCTGCAGGTCGGAGAGGGAGTCCTCATTCCCCGGCAGGATACAGAGGTGCTGTGTGAAACCGTTGCCTGTCGGCTTTCTCCCGATGCCCGGATACTGGATCTGTGCGCCGGGAGCGGCTGTGTGGGACTGGGGATCGCTTCTCTTTGTCCGCAGGTGACGGTGACGGCGGTCGAACGGTCAGAAGAGGCACTGTATTATCTGCGGCAGAATATCGCCCGCTATCCCCGCTTTCGGGTGGAAGCGGTCGAGGGGAATGTGCTGACGGATTTTTGCCGTTTTTCCGGTGAATATGATGCTGTTGTTGCCAATCCGCCGTATATCCCGACTGCTGAGCTGGACGGCTTGCAACGGGAGGTACAGCATGAACCTCGTATGGCATTGGATGGCGATGCAGACGGTTTGCGATTCTATGCTGTTATTGCCAACGATTGGGGACGTTTACTGAGACCCGGCGGGATCCTGGCTGTGGAGGTTGGGTGCGGACAAGCTGGAGCAGTCTCCGACATTCTTTCCGCCGCCGGCTTTTCTCATGTTGGATCGGTTGCCGATCCTGCCGGCATTCAGCGTGTCGTGATAGGAGAAAAATAAAAAAACAAACAAATGTTCGAAAACCTATTGCATTTTTGAAAAAAGCGGTGTATAATGAAGCCAACATAGACAACCGGATGATTATTGAGTTATCGGAGGGACGACCATGGCGGTGAAAACGGATAAGAACAAGAAGACTGACGGTGTAGAAAATGACCGCACCGAACGGCAGAAGGCATTGGAAATAGCTTTGGCGCAGATCGAGAAGCAGTACGGCAAAGGCTCGGTCATGCGACTGGGCGAAAATACCAAGATGAACGTTGATGCTGTTTCTACCGGTTCCATGGCGCTGGATGCGGCTTTGGGGATCGGCGGACTGCCCAAGGGGCGTATCGTGGAGATCTACGGACCGGAAGCATCCGGTAAGACGACACTTGCGCTTCATGTCGTGGCGGAAACGCAGAAGAAGGGCGGCGAAGCCGCCTATATTGACGTGGAGCATGCCCTTGATCCCGTGTACGCCCGTGCTTTGGGGGTGGATGTTGATTCTTTGCTTGTATCTCAGCCGGATACCGGCGAGCAGGCGCTGGAGATCATGGAGGCTTTGGTGCGCTCCGGGGCAGTGGATGTTGTCGTTTTGGACTCTGTCGCCGCTTTGGTTCCCCGTGCCGAGATCGAAGGGGAGATGGGTGATGCTCATGTCGGTCTGCAAGCCCGTCTGATGAGTCAGGCGATGCGTAAGCTTTCTCCCATTGTATCCAAGTCTAATTGCCTGGCGGTATTTATAAACCAACTGCGTATGAAGGTCGGCGTCATGTATGGCAATCCCGAAGTGACCTCCGGCGGTAATGCTCTGAGGTAC
>JAZLKY010000396.1:0-3431 GCA_045597885.1 Acutalibacteraceae bacterium
ACCGTCGATCTCATAGCCGATGCAGACCTTGATCTCCTCAAGATAGGACAGGCAATCCAGTGCGGTCATAACCACCTTGGTCGCTCCCTGACATTCGATGCCGTAGCGGGTGGCGACACAGTCGAACCAACCCACCCGGCGGGGACGTCCGGTGGTGGCACCGAACTCGCCCTTGTCACCGCCGTGGATGCGCAGCTCCTGCGCTTCGGCTTCGTCCGTCAGTTCACTGACGAACTCGCCCGCCCCGACGGCGGAGGAATATGCCTTTGTCACCACGATGATATCCTCGATCTCCTTCGGCGGGATGCCGGCACCGACACAGCCGTAGCCTGCCAGCGTGGAAGAGGATGTTACCATAGGATAAATGCCGTAATCGGGATCCTTCAGCGTGCCGAGCTGTCCCTCCAGCAGAATGTTTTTCCCTTCCATGAGTGCTTGCTGTAAAAAGGTGTGGGTATCACAGACGAAAGGAGCGATCATCTCCCGGTAACGCTGACAGGTCGCCAGCAACTCCGCTTCATCCAGCAGAGGCTTGTGGTAGACATGTTCCAGTGTCAGATTCTTCAGCGTGCAGATGTTGCGGATCTTGGCACGGAGGGTGTCTTCATCGAACAGTTCGTTGACCTGAATGCCGATCTTGGCGTATTTGTCGCTGAAGAAGGGAGCAATGCCGCTTTTGGTGGAACCGAAAGCGTTTTTCCCCAACCGCTCTTCCTCGTAAGTATCTAGCAGGATGTGATAGGGCATAAGGATCTGCGCCCGATCAGAGACTAACAGATGCGGATCTAATCCGGTCTGTTTCAGCTCGCTCAGCTCCTTGCAGAACTTTTCAATATCCAGTGCGACCCCGTTGCCGATCACACAGGTGGTATGACGGGAGCATACGCCACTGGGCATCAGATGCAGAGCAAATCGCCCGTGTTCATTGATGATGGTATGCCCGGCGTTGGCTCCGCCCTGAAAACGCACCACAATATCCGCCTGCTGAGCAAACATATCGGTGATCTTCCCTTTTCCTTCGTCGCCCCAGTTTGCGCCGACAATTGCTTTGACCATAATATGAGGACCTCTTTTCAGCCGTTTTTTGTTTCTGCGGACAAAAATATAGGATAAGTATAGCATATTCTTTCAATTATCTCAACCTTTTTTCGACGAAATTTTGAAGAAAAAAAGAAAAAAAGGAAAATATTAAAAATATGAAAAAAAAAGTTGCAAAATATATTAGGGTGTGTTATAATACCCCCGTGTAGATGAGCCTTATTTGTTTTTGGTCACGAATGGAATGCTGTTCTACACAGGGGTTCCGCTCGTCGCCCGTCCTGCCCGACGGCGGTCGCACCCATAAGAAAAGCGGCACGGACAAAAAACATCTCTCTCAAGGAGGAAAAAACAATGAGCAATACCAAACGTATTGTCAGTGTGTTGCTGGCTCTCTGCCTGCTGTTGCTTGCAGTGCCCGCAGTTACACTGGCAGAAAGTGCCACCAACTATGCGATCAGTGTTACCCCGACGAACGCAGAAGTTGGTGATACTGTCACCGTCACCTTGTCCAACAAGGCGATGACGGCTTCTTCCACTGCCGCAGGTTTCAAGTTCGATAAAGCGAAACTGACCTGCACAGCGATCACTGGTGCTGATGAAGAAGACGCTGAAGTCATTTACTTGAGCAGCAAGAACAAGTTCAGCGAAGTGACCGTTTCCGCTACTGTGGCTGAAGCGAACGAGAAGGGACTTGTCAGCTTTACCCTCGCCGGTGCGAAAGAAAAGGATTATGATGCCCTGGATGTTATCAAGGCGACATTTACCGTGACTGCCGGCGGCAAGCTTTCTTTCACACTGTTTGAGGATACCTCCGGTACGAGCGCCTTCAAGGCAGACCCTGTCGAGGGTGCTTCCAAGGAAGTGACCGTTCCTGTAGTGAAGGATGCGTTGACCGGCAAGCCCACCATCACCGGTACCGCCACCTATGGTGAGACACTGACCGCTGATGTGAGCAGCTTGAACGATTCCACTAACATCACTCTGCAGTGGACCCGTGGCGGCAGTGATATCTCCGGTGCCACCTCTGCCACCTACGCACTGACTGCTGACGATATCGGCAAGAAAATCGCTGTGAAAGCCACTGCTACCGATGCTTCCGAGTATGCCGGTACCGTGACCAGTGATGCTACCGCTGACGTTGCCAAGGCTGATGCCGTTGCCGAGCTGGTCGAGGCTACTGCCCAGGCCGCCGCTTTGGTTGGTCAGGATATCGATGAGACTTCCATCAAGATCGGCACTGTCGGTACGGGTGTGGAGTACAGCATCGACAACAAGACCACTTGGGGCACTTCTCTGGAGTTCACCGGTTTGACCGTGAACAGCACCTACAAGATCTATGCCCGTTATGCCGAGACCAACACCAACAAGGCATCCAATGCTGTTCTCGTGTTCGATGGCAAGACCAAAGATCACGAAGCCGGCGAAGCTTGGTTTCCGAAGGAGACCGATGACGGTTATCACTATCATAAGTGTACCGGTACTTGCGGCAATATCCTTATGGATCGTGAGAGCGATGAGAAAGAAGCGCACACCTTCGACCAGAGCGTAGCAGAAAACAAATACCTGAAGTCTGCTGCCAACTGCCAGAGCGCTGCTGTGTACTACAAGTCCTGCGTCTGCGGCGTTGCCAGCACGACCGACACCTTCACCAGTGGTGACCCGGATACTACCGTTCATACCTTTGATCAGAAGACCAAGGACAATCAGGTCGCTGCCGCAAATTGCCATATCTATGCCATCTATAAGATGACCTGTGTCTGCGGTGCTGTGAGCGAGACCGACACATGGTATGATGAGGCTTCCGGCTTTGATACTTCCATCCACGATGGTGAGACCGAAGTGCGTGATGCGAAACCCGCAACCTGTAAAGAGGCCGGCTACACCGGTGACACCTACTGCAAGGGCTGCGGCAACAAGATCGCTGACGGTCAGGCGACCGATATCGATCCCGACAACCATGTCAACACTGAGATCGTCGGCAAGGTAGACGCCACCACCGAAAAAGAAGGTTACACCGGCGATAAGGTCTGCAAGGATTGTGAGACCGTTCTCGAAAAGGGTAAAGTGATCGAGAAACTGCCCGAAGAGAAGAAGGAAGACGAAAAGAAGGACGACAAGAAAGACGACGATCAGCCGAAGTCTGATAATACTGGCGATGCTTCCAATGTGTGGCTGTGGGTCGTTCTCATGATGGTGAGCACTGCCGGTGTCTGCGGCGCAGTTGCCACCAAAAAGCGTGTCCGCTGAGAATCGTTGACCAAAAACGGATAAGGCTATTTGTTATGACTTAAACAACAGGCACATGGCGTAAGCCATGTGCCTGTCTGTTTTTTAGATATTAGTTGTTAGACAATTCATAATTTCAAACAAACCGTAGGGAAGGGGCTTGC
>JAZLKY010000397.1:0-2188 GCA_045597885.1 Acutalibacteraceae bacterium
AGCGTACAGCACCGGCACCCGGTGCCCCCGCCCAGCCAATTCCTGTGCCTGTTCTTTGTAGAACGAACCAAGCAACGGCATCGCCGGCGTCCCATACCACGAAGGGATCATCAAGATGTTCACAGCATATCCACCCCCATTATCCTTAGTATACCCATTAATACCCTGCCACGCAAGAGGAAATGCAGTTTTTTTACGTTTTTTGTAAAAAAGCAGCCAGTTTTCACTGCCTGCTCAGATTTTTTTCTTTACATCGGGAAATAATTCCGTTATAATAGAAGTCGATTGATTATGGATGGGAGAATGACCATGCTACAGTATGAAGAACTGAAACTCCAATTAGAGGCTTTGGAGCCGGAGATTGAAGACCTTGCCAATGCCATCGGGCTGAAACAGCTCCAGCGGGAAGCCGATGAGCTGGATGCTCAAGCGGCATCCCCCGGATTTTGGGATGATATGGATACCGCCAAGCGCATCACGCAGAAGACAGCTATCCTGAAGGGAAAGATCGACAACTACCAGAAGCTTAAAGCGGATTATGAAGATACCATCGCCTTGATCGAATTGGCAGACGAAGCGGAGGATCTTTCTCTGATAGAGGAATGTACCGCCGGCATTGACGGTATCCGGCAGGCAATGGAGAGCCAACGGCTTGCCACCCTGCTGTCCGGCGAATATGACAGCAAGAATGCCATCCTCACTTTCCATGCCGGAGCCGGTGGGACCGAAGCACAGGACTGGGCGGCGATGCTCTATCGGATGTACACCCACTGGGCGGAAAATCACGGCTTTAAATATAGCATTCTGGACTATCTGGACGGAGATGAAGCCGGACTGAAAAGCGCCTCGATCGAGATCGTCGGAGAAAATGCCTACGGCTATCTCAAAGGGGAAGCCGGTGTCCACCGTTTGGTACGTATCTCTCCGTTTGACGCTTCCGGACGGCGGCATACCTCCTTTTCCGCTTTGGAAGTCATCCCGGAGATCGACGAATCCTGCGATGTGGAAATACGCCCGGAGGACATTAAAATGGATGTTTTCCGATCCTCCGGTGCCGGTGGACAGCATATCAACAAGACTTCCTCTGCTGTTCGTCTTACCCACATCCCCACCGGCATCGTAGTGGCGTGCCAGAATGAACGCAGTCAGTTCCAGAACCGGGACAAGGCGATGGATATGCTCCGTTCTAAATTGGTAGAAATCAAAGAGCGAGAACACCTCGACCGGATTGATGATATCAAAGGGGTGCAGATGAAGATCGAATGGGGCAGTCAGATCCGTTCTTACGTCTTCATGCCTTATACGCTGGCAAAGGATCATCGCACCGGCTATGAAATGGGAAATATTCAGGCGGTGATGGACGGCGATCTCGACGGTTTTATCAACGCCTATCTGCAAGCCGCCGCCAACGGAACATTAGGCAAAGCATCTGCCGCCGAGGACGACTGACAAAATATGATAAACAGAGGGGCTGTTAAAGAACTTTCGTTTTTTAACAGCCCCTCTGTTATTATAAATTTCCCTGACGGTCCAGGACCGCATCCACCGTGCGCTGGATGTCGGTCACCAGTCCCGGTTGGATGGCGTCTCCAAGCGGCCAGCAGGTGATCCCGGTCACACGCCGCCCGGTGAGGGTGGCATACCAGGTCAGTGCCGCCGCATATCTGCCGTAGTCGAGTGACAGATGGAATCCGTCTCGGTTGAGCGAGCGCCCGGTAAGGACATAATCAAATCCGGTGACCTGCTCCCGCAGGGTTTGGATCACCGTCCCGGTGGGGATCACCGTCGCCCCGATGTGCGCCGCCGCCTTTGCCGCCGTTTCATGGACGGCGGCATACATTTTTCTCTGATCCCAATCGTAGTGGGCAAATCCCCTGTGATCGGAATCGGTCTCATATGCCCATGTTTCCTGAAAATACAGTGGTGCATCGGTATGCTGACGGATATAAGAAACCAACTGATCGAGGTACGGCTGATAGGTCTCCCACCGTCCCGCATTCCGGCTCGACTGCTGAACGGTGACCGCATCCCACGGCATGGCATCAATAAACTGCGATGCCGGAACGCCGCAGGCGACCGTCACCCCGTTGACGGCATAGGAATAATCCGCTATATCCCCCCCAATATTATCGGCGTGCCGATGCAGACTGCACCCGCCGATATGCAGATTGGCACAGGTCAACTCCGC
>JAZLKY010000398.1:0-4287 GCA_045597885.1 Acutalibacteraceae bacterium
ATTGCCGGTCACCCGGCAGTCGCCGGTGACATAGTACAGCCCGTTTGCAGTGCCGGTGAAAACGGCATTTTCGGCACTCAACCCATTTGTGAGATGACAGTTGATGTTGCCGGCATACAGATCATCGGTCACCGTGAGTGAAGCGTATTCGTCCCCGTACAGGTCGACCGTGCCGCCGTCCTGCTTGAATGCGCCGATATAACAGTTCCCGTACAGGTGGATATCGCCCGATCCGTTGACGGTGATGGCGGGGATCGCCAGTGATGAGCCTGCCGCATTGACGGTCAGCGAACCGCCCGCCAGTTCCACGCCATAGCAGAGACGAGGCAGGATATCGGCGATCTTATACGACTTGCCGGATGCTTCCGTAAAGATACCGTACCAGCCGTAGTCATCCGACCACCGCACTTCCAGCGACACGCCCTTCCCCAAGCGGATGACCTTGGATGCCGTCGGCGTGACCGAGGCGGCGATGAGGGTGTCGATGTGTTTCTGATATCTCTCAGACCATATTCTGATATCATCGGTATTGCTGATCAACTGCCCGATCCAGCTGGACATCTGCCCGGATGCCATATTGTAGGCGACCGTTTCGCCCCGCAGACGCAGTTTTTGCAAAAGTTGGAGATCGTCCAGTGCTTTTTGCGCATTCTCCTCGGTGGGAGAATGATTGTACTGCGTCAGATCAGCAGTAAACTGATTTTTGACTTCCTGTATCACCCGGTCAAGATATTTCAGCTCATAGGTGAGTTTGACGGTAGTCTTCAAGTCGATCCCTTTTTCCGCCACCCAGGTGGAGATATCCACGACGGTAGCAATGGCGGAAAGCTTGGAAACCAGTGCCGTCCCCGAACCGACATTGAATATTTTCTTTGCCAGTGCCTTGGCGGCATCGGCGGCGTGTTCATAGGCGACATTGTTGCTCCGGACATAGTCCCGCACCGTCTCATAGGCGATCAGCTTTGTATTGATGTCCGCCTCGGCAAGATCGGCAAAATGGTCGCACACCTTGGCAAGATCTCCGTCCCCGGTCGATGAGGCAATCCGGCGTAGCGGACCGGTGATGGATTCTTTCTGCGCCTGTATCGTATTGATGTAAACATAGTTGTCAATGGCAGAAGAGGTGGCGGTGAGCGGTTTGCCCGCCGCTTTGAGCAGGTCGTTGAAGCCGGAATCGCAGAAATACTCCGCCATATCGGTCGCAAGCCCGCCGCCGATGAGGTCATCCGCCTTGAACATCTCGCACCGATAGATGCAGGCAAGGGCGGCGGTCAAATCGGCATAATCCTGCTGAAGGTAATTTTCAGCCCCCGCCAGATTGCCGTAATTGGACAGATAGGAGGTGACCGCATTCTGATACGGGATCACGCACTTGTCCATGTAGTCCACCATGGAGTTGTATTCTGCCGTGCCCTTGGAGAACTTATTGGAAGCGGTGACATAATTCCCCCATCGCACCGAGGCATCCAATGCCTTTTGCAGTTGCTTGAGGTTGGCATATTCGCTCTCGTGCTCATTATAGGTCGTACCGTCCGAGGCGGTATAGTCGGCAGTCAGCGCCGCTTTGATCACGCTCTCATATTGCAGCTCGTCCGCACTGCCCGCCAGTTCATCCACCGTTTTTGTGAATTTTTCGCCACTGCCGAACAGTGCAATGACGGCATCGTTGAATTTTTCCGTCACACTGTCAAAAAAACTCTGTGTATATACATCAGCATCCACGACCTTTTCGACGACATCCACCATCCCTTTATAGATAGCCCCCTGTGTCGTGCTGTCGGCATTGTTGTAGTTGTCCAGCGCATCCCTCATCATGCTGTTATCCCTGTTGATAAACAGCAGTCCCGCCTGCGGGTTTGTGGAATAGTTGTTGCCATACAACGTATCGAACACCCATCGGCGGTCACCGATCATGATGGATTCAAGGATATCCCGTGACACCGAGACATCACTCGCTTTGACACCGCCACTGACGAACAGGAGAGAAACCATCATCCCTGCCACCAAAAGCAGACACAAAAAACGCCTGGCAAACGCAGACACACGCCTCATGCAGACCACCCCCTTTTGCCAAAATTTTCACTGTATTTCATATTATACCGATGTCTCCTCTCTTTTTCAAGTGCTTTTTTATTCGTCCTGCAAGATCGAGAAAAACGATGCAACTCCCGGTTGCTATTTTATGGGATTTTTTTCACGATTCCGGCGACTTTTTTTGCATTTTCTATTTACTTTTTTACAATTGTTTGGTACACTGAACATGACCGTAAACGGATTGCGGAATACTTTGACGGAAGAAGGAGCAATATGAAAAAATTTCCGGTAGCATTGCAGTTGTACTCTGTCCGTGACGACATGGCGGCTGATTTTGAAGGCACGCTGAAAAAGGTGGCGGACATGGGTTATCAGGGCGTGGAATTCGCCGGCTTGCACGGCAAGACCGCCGAAGAGGTCAAAGGTCTGTGTGACAAATACGGACTGGAGCCCATCTCCGCTCATGTGAATTATTACGAGATGATGGCAGATCCCGAAGCATTGATCGGCACCTATGCCGCCATTGGATGCCGTTATGTCGTCATCCCCCACTATGCATGGGATTTCAGCGAGGGAAAAGAGAGCTATGCCGATTTTCTCAAAAACGTGCGTTTGCTCGGCGCCGTCGCCAAGTCCAAGGGGATGACACTGCTGTACCACAACCACGATTTCGAGTTCGAGAAAATGGAGAACGGCGAATATCGGCTGGTCAATCTGTATAATGATGTTCCCGCCGATCTGTTGCAGACACAACTCGATGTCTGCTGGGTGAATGTCGGCGGCGAGAACCCCGCCACCTTCATCCGCAACTATGACGGCAGAACGCCCGTGGTGCATCTCAAGGACTTTGCCGGACAGAAATCCGACAAAATGTATGCCCTCATCGGGGTCGATGACGGCGACCAGAAGGACGATCAGCCGTCTGCGTTCGAGTTCCGTCCCGTCGGCTACGGCCTGCAGAAGTTCCCCGCCATCCTTGAGGCGGCGACCGAGTCCGGTGCCGAGTGGGTGGTCGTGGAGCAGGATATGCCCTCCATGGGCAAAACGCCGATCGAGTGTGCCGCCATGTCCCGTGAGTATCTGAAAACACTCGGTCTGTGATCACTGTCCCCTGAGCGGCGGTGCCGCTACAATGTAGAATAGAAACGAAATAAGCAAACGGAGGTTATGACCATGGCAAACAAAGACAGTTTGGATGCGTTCAAGGAGAACCAGGAAGTCGCCGTTGTCGATGCCAGCAAGAAACTGCGTATCGGTATCATCGGTTGCGGCTGGATCGCCGGCGCACACATCGGAAGCTACAAAAAACAGCCCGATGTCGAGATCGTGGCAGGTTGCGATCTGATCCCCGGCAAGGCAGCGGCATTCTTTGCCGAGCACGGTGTCGAGGGCGTCAAGACCGACTACAAGGATCACAAAGAGATGCTGGCTGACAAGAGTCTGAAGCTTGATGCAGTGAGCATCTGCACCTACAACACACAGCACGCCCCCTGCGCCATTGATGCGCTGAATGCAGGCATCAACGTCCTGCTCGAAAAGCCCTTCACCGTCACGACCGAGGAAGCGATCGAGGTCTGCCGTGCAGAGAAAAAGAGCGGCAAGGTACTGTCCATCGGCTTCCAGCCCCGTATGGACAACAACATGAAGAAGGTCAAAGAAGTGGTCGAGTCCGGCGTGCTGGGAAAGATCTACTACATCCAGACCGGCGGCGGCCGCCGTGGCGGTATCCCCACCCCGTTCGGCACCACCTTCATCGAGAAGGAGACCGGCGGTATCGGTGCACTGGGTGACATCGGCTGTTATTCTCTCGATATGGTGCTCAACGCCATCGGCTATCCGAAGCCATTGACCGTCACGGGCTACAAATCCGATTTCTTCGGCAAACGCCCCGACACCTATCCGACTCATCCCGAATATGCTGAGAAGTTCAGCGTGGACGATTTTGCCGCCGGCTTCATCCGCTTGGAGGGCGACATCATTCTGGACTTCCGTATCGCATGGGATATGAACCTCGACACGCCCGGTGACACCATCATCATGGGTACCGAGGGCGGTCTGCGGATCCCCTCCACCGAGTGCTGGAACGGTTCTACCGGCGGCCCGATGAAGATCTACCACAAAGTGGCAGGTTCTCAGGTCGAGACCGTCATCCCCACCGTCCCGCAGAAAGAGGATCTGTTCGATCTGAAGATCCGTACCTTCCTGGATGCCTGCAAGAACGGCACGCCGGCTCCTGTGCCGTCCAGCCAGATC
>JAZLKY010000399.1:0-1635 GCA_045597885.1 Acutalibacteraceae bacterium
CCGCCGCACTTAACCGTGCCGATCTCATGCAGCGTGAGGGGGACTATCCCCCGCCACCCGGATGCCCGGACTGGATGGGACTGGAGATCGCCGGAACGGTCGTCGAAATGGCAGAGGGTGCAAGGAAAAAATCCGAATACAAGATCGGTGACAAGGTCTGCGCCCTGCTGGGGGGCGGCGGGTATGCCGAATATGCCAACGTAAAATACGACATGCTGATGCCCGCCCCCAAAGGATTGTCCATGATCGAAGCCGCCGCAATGCCGGAGGCGTTTGCCACCGCTTATCTTAACCTGTTCATTGAGGGGAAAGGCAAAGCAGGCGATACCCTGCTGATGAACGCCGGTGCCAGTGGACTGGCAAGCGTGGTGATCCCCATGGCAAAAGCGTTCGGGATGCGGGTGATTACGACCATTATTGATGAGGAAAAACGGGAAAAGGTTGCACAGACCGGTGCCGACCGGATCGTCAACACCTGCACCGAGGATATTGTGGCGGTGTTGAAAGAGGAATTGGATGCCGGTCATCCGGTCGATATCGCCATTGACTGCTTGGGTGGTCAGATCATGGGGCAGTGTCTTCCCTATCTCGCACACGGCGCCCGGTGGATCATGATCGCCGCATTAGCAGGGCAGCTGACACAGATTGATCTGAAAAACATCTATGTCCGTAATGTCCGCATCATCGGCAGTACCTTACGCTCCCGTCCGCCGGCAGTCAAGGCGCAGATCCTCCGTGAACTGGTCGAAAGGGTTTGGCCCTTGGCACAGCAGGGACAGATCCTGCCGACGATCCACGCTGTACTACCCATCACCGAGGCAGAAGCAGCGCACGAGATTTTATACAAAGGGGAAAACATCGGTAAAGTAGTACTGAAAGTAAACTAAAAATAGCCAATCTGCCTCCGCATAGGGATGGCAGATTGGCTATTTTAAATAAATTGTCAAAAAAAATCAAAAAAGGCTTTACTTTAGCGTGCTAACATGATATCATAGTGTTGTCACATTTTTGTGTAAAAATTGGGAGGAATTATGTTATGAAAAAGGTTCTTTGCGTAATTTTAGCACTGTTCATGCTTTTGGGATTGTGTGCCTGCGGCGATTCCGGAGACGCCAATACCGAGAGCAAGGCAGATATCGGTGCCGAGGGCAAGACCGACGACAAATTGGTCGTCGGATTCGATGCAGAATTCCCGCCATTCGGCTTTGTTGCAGAAGACGGCAGCTATGACGGCTTCGATCTGGCGGTAGCCAAAGAAGTTTGCAACCGGTTAGGCTGGAAGTTTGAAGCAAAGGCGATTGACTGGAATGCCAAAGATGCTGAGCTGAAGAGCAACAACATCAACTGTATCTGGAACGGATTCACTTACACCGGAAGAGAAGACGAGTACACTTGGTCCGATCCCTATGTTGACAACAGCATCGTGCTGGTCGTCAAGGCTGACAGCGGCATTTCTTCCATGGCTGATCTGGCCGGCAAGTCCGTTATGGCACAGGCCGCTTCCTCTGCTGTGGATGCCATCAATGAGAACGAAGAGTTCAAGAACAGCCTGAAGGAAGTCGTTGAGTTGGCTGATTACAACATGGGCTTCATGGATCTGAAGCAGGGCACTGTGGAAGCCGTTGCCGCCGACCT
>JAZLKY010000400.1:0-2453 GCA_045597885.1 Acutalibacteraceae bacterium
CGGGTGCCGCATCTTGCGGGTTTTATCCTGTTTTTTGACCGGCGGGCTTCTCAACGGTCCAGATTGTCTGCGATCGTTTTGGCAATCTCCACCGATTCCTGTTGGGGAATATATGATCCCGGCACCGTAGCATAAACCTCCAGCGCATAGCCGCCGACATAGGCAAACAACTCTTTGCCGTCATACCACACAGCATCAAAGGGCAGGTCGGTCAGAGGCTCCTGCTGTCCGGGCAGACCGGTCAGCAGATCTTGAAATGCCGACTCTTCTATCTTCTGCCAGTTGACAGTCAGTTGGATGCTTCCGTCTTCGGTGGCATACTGTCCCTGAGTACCGTCTGCATATACCGCCGTCAGCGACAGAGGCTGACCGAACACGGCGGAGACAGCATCCGGAGGCAGGCATTCCTCAAAGGTGATATCTATCGCCGGCTTTACCAGAGAAGTGTAGTCATACTCCGGTTCTGTGGAGGCAGGGACATCCTTGCCGCACCCCGCCGTCAATAACAGTAACAGTACGCTTATTAAGATACCGCAATACTTTTTCAAGGAAATTCCCCTTTCTGTGGATGAATTGTATTTTATCCTTTTCTTTTGTGTCGAAAGCGTGTATAATGAAAAGAGATCCGAATATAGGAAAGGAATGAACGGTATGGCTGATGCCTTTGCCGCCGGTGTCGAACCCGGCGGATTGAGTACGGCGGAGGAGATCAAGATCCTGCTGTGCTATATGTTGACTACTGTTAACTGCCCCATGCGTCGGGACGAAGTGACCGATATTCTCACCGGGGGCGGGATGGCTAATTATTTTGATATCGAAGAAGCGATCGAGGAACTGGTGCGTCTGCAGCATT
This sequence comes from Acutalibacteraceae bacterium, assembly GCA_045597885.1. Classification (GTDB taxonomy): domain Bacteria; phylum Bacillota; class Clostridia; order Oscillospirales; family Acutalibacteraceae; genus UBA5905. Next base: position 854 of record JAZLKY010000400.1, read on the forward strand.
TGGTGCAGACGGAAGACCGGCTGATCGCTGCCACCGTCACCGGGGCACAGATCGGGGAGAACCTTTCGGTGCGGATACCGTATACCTTGCGGGAGCGGTCGGTGAAGGCCGCCCTGCAGTTGCTTCGCCGCCGGGAACTCGAAAAGGATAACCGGGTAACGACGCAGAAGTGCCCGGACGGAGGCTATGAGGTGATTTGTACCGTTATGGACAAAGGACGTTCATTACTGTCTGTCAGCCTGCATGTGGGGGATGAATGGCAGGCAGCGCAGATCCGGGAACAGTTTTTGAAAGATCCGGCTCTGCTGTATCAAGGCACTTTGGCGGTGCTGACCGGAAGCGCCGCACTGCGCCGCTCCGGGAAACAGATCGTGATTGATATATAGAGGTGATGACGTGTGCGTATGCGCCGTAAAAAGAATTTGGATACCCGTATGGAGCAGGTCGCCCATCGGGTGACCAATCTGTTGGTGGAGGATCGTCGCTTTGACGGCAGGGCAGCGGGGGTGCTGTTGGATTATACTGCCGTGTTCGGCAATGCGAATCCGGTCGAATTGGAGATCGGATGCGGGAAGGGCGGCTTTATTGCCGAGATCGCCGCCCGTCATCCCGAAACTAATTACCTGGCGGTAGAGAAATACGGCAATGTGTTGGTCAGTGCTGTGGAAGCGGTTGAACAACGGGGACTGGAGAATGTGTGGTTTTTGTGGGGGGATGCAGAATATCTGCCCCGTTTCCTGCCACAGCACAGTATTTCCCGATTGTATCTCAATTTTTCCACACCGTACCCGAAGAAGAAGCACATTACCCACCGGCTTACCCATCGGCATTTTCTGACGATGTACCGTGAGCTGTTGACGGCGGATGCCACCGTGATCCAAAAGACGGACAACCGTCTGTTCTTCCAGTTTTCACTGGAGGAATTTTCCGGTGCCGGGTATACCCTGCGGCAGGTATCACTCGATCTCCATGCCGATGAATACCCGGATAATATCATCACCGAATATGAGCAGAAGTTCATTGAGCAGGGACTGCCCATCTACCGTCTGGAGGCGGCGGTTTGAGTTATTTCAGTGCCAAGGTCTTTTCGTATGCTGCCCGGACAGCATCCATACACAAGCTGCGGAATGCCCCGTCCTCCAATGCGTGGACACCGGCAATGGTCGTCCCGCCGGGACTGCAGACGGCATCCTTCAGTTCGCCGGGATGCTTCCCGGTCTGCAATACGGTTTCGGCGGCTCCCAACACCGTCTGAGCCGCAAACTCCAGTGCTTCGGCACGGGGAAGACCGCATTCCACACCGCCGTCTGCCAGTGCCTCAATGAACAGGTAGACAAATGCCGGCCCGCATCCGGAAACGGCGCTGGCGGCATCAATCCGGCTTTCCGGTATGGCACACAGCCGTCCGGCGTGGGCAAGGGCGGCGGTGAATCCTTGTGTTTGTTCTTCCGTTGTGCCGACAGTACAGTAGAGGATCATGCCCTTGCCTACCGTGGCAGGCATATTGGGCATGATGCGGATGAGCGGACACGGACCTCCGAGCGCTGTCAGGATCTTTTCGGTCGAAAAACCGGCAAAGTCGGGGGCCAAGCGGTCTTAG
>JAZLKY010000401.1:0-2682 GCA_045597885.1 Acutalibacteraceae bacterium
CCGGATGGCTGTTCCGCGCAAGCGAAGATCATTTTGTGTTCTTTTCATAAATAAGGCGCAGACCGTTGAGCAGTAACTCATCCACATAGTGGATAGCGGTCTGACACTGGGGGGCAATATATCTGCCAAGCCCGCCGGTCAGCACCACCGGCGCATCATAGCCCACCTCTGCTGTGATCCGCCGGTTCATGCCGTCGATCAGGGCGGCGGTCCCGAACACTGCACCGGATTGCAGGGAATGGACGGTGTTGGTGCCGATGACCTTTTCGGGCGGATCAACGCTGATGCTGGGGAGCAGGGAGGCGCGCTGGGTGAGAGAGACCAGTCCGGTCACCACACCCGGCATGATGGATACGCCACGGAAAGCGCCCTCTTTGTCTACAAAGGAAACGGTCGTAGCAGTCCCCAGATCCCAAACGATGCAGGGTGCACCGACCTGCTCCACGGCGGCGACGGCGCCGACCAACAGGTCAGCACCGAGGGTGGAGGGATGGTCGATGCGGATGTTGATACCGGTTTTGATGCCGGGACCGACCAGCATCGGCTCGATGCCGGTGACTTTTTTGACTGCACCGCTCATTGCGTGATTGAGTTGGGGAACGACCGAGGAGATGATCGCTCCGTCGACGGACGAAGCGTCAGTGTTGTGCAGATGCAGAATGCTCATCATCTCGACGGCATACTGATCCTCCAACTTCGTACGGTCGGTTGCCACCCGTGACTGGAACAAAAGGGCGTTGCCGTCAAACAAACCGAGGGTGATATTGGTATTGCCCATATCAATAACGAGTAACACGGTGATCAACCTCTTTTCATAGATTTTTATCGCAACCGTAGGGAACGGGTAGCCGAAGGCTCCGAGCAGTAGTGAATGACAGTCCGGGGGACTGTCAGAGCCGCGAGGTGACCGAGCCCGCAGGCGAGACAAGCCCGTTCCCTACATTTTGCAACATTTTCTGTTTACTTATCTAATCAACCGTTATTTTTTGCCGCTTTGACGGTGGTCTCCAGCAATCCGGACAACTTGATCGTGCATCCGGAAATGGCATCTGTTCTGCCCTCGTCATTCAGTGACAAGGTGGCTAAAGAAGAGGCTTTTTTCCCTTTGGCATAGCCATCAAAGGCGGCGGCGTGTTGATACCACTCTTTGCCCGAAGGGGAGGCCGCTTTCATGCCGTAGGCATCCTTTTGCTCTCGTTTGGTGCTGATCGAGCCGGAAATGGCAGTGAAAATACCCTCTGTGACCATCAGATCCACCGACACTTCATCCGTATAGCATCCGGTGATCACGCCATCGGGAGACAACTCGACCGCCGCCATATCAAAGGTGTACTGAGGTTCTTCTTCGGTAAAATCCGCCCCTTTAGCGCAACTGACCGCCAACTGCAGGGTGTCGGACAGAGCGATGTCCTGTTCGGTAGCGGCATCAGCCGCTTTACTTACCGCTTGTATAAAATCGGTAATGACCAAATCACAGCCTTCGATCATGGTGCTTTTCCCGTCAGTGGCGGCGATTCCCCGTACAGCGCCGGCGGTTTTCCCCTCCACATAGGTGCAGAATGCCCGTGCCTGTTCTTTCCATGAAACCGACAGATCGCTTTTGCCGCCGGTGTCCTTTTCTGTAAGCTTGTAGGCAGGTCCTTGCTCACGCTTTGTTTCCGGTATGGTCGGTTCCTGCAGCTTGCCGTCTTTGAGCGTGACGGCAAAATCGGTTTCGTCCAGCACACAGTGCCGAATCACACCGTCCTTGTCTGTTACCACGGCGGCGGAAGTCAATTTGACGGTCGTTTTGTCCAATCCGTCCATCGTGCGGGAAGCGACTGTTCCGACCCCCATGGAATAGCGGGACACCGGTGCCGAGGAATCCGTCACCGGTGTCTTTTCTCCGCAACCGGCGAGCACCGGCAACAGCAGCATGCTTAATAAGATCACGCCTGTTCTTTTCATAATGCATCCTTCCTTTCCGAAGCAGAAAAATCCCTTCGGCTATAGAATGCATCAAAACAGGGAATTTATGCAGACATTATAACACTTCAATGACCTTGACGGGGCATTTCTGTGCACAAGTGCCGCAACCGGTGCATTTGTCATAGTCGACCTTCGCCAGATTGTTTTCCACATGGATGGCGTCTGACGGACAGTTCTTCTGACAAATACCGCAGCCGATGCACCCGGCGTTACAGACCGCCTTGACCGCTTTGCCCGGTGCCGTAGAGGAACACCGGACCGCAACGGGAGCGGAGGCGGGACGCAGGGCGATAATATGCTGAGGACAGGTGGCGATACACTGACCGCATCCGACGCACTTATCGGGATCGACCACCGCCACACCGTCCTTAATGCGGATGGCATCCGACGGACAGACCTTGGCGCAGGAGCCGAAACCGAAACAGCCAAAACTGCATCCTTTGCCCGCATGACTGCTGTGGATGAGCACACCTATATCCTGACAGTCCGCGCCTGGTGCGACAGCGCCAAGTACTGGGATGTGTACTTTGATCTGCTGGAGAATTGCAGCAAGGCACTGGGCGACAACGGCATCGCCGATCCCGAAGATCGTCTGGCGGTTCGTCTGGTCAACGACAACTGATCGTTCCGCAAATCTTAAAACCTCCGGAGGAAACTCCGGAGGTTTTTCATGTACAATCGTTCCGCCGGGGCTTGATAATTGGGCCGGGCGTT
>JAZLKY010000402.1:0-1791 GCA_045597885.1 Acutalibacteraceae bacterium
ATCGGTTTATGTACGGAGCGAAGATGCTCTTCTACCCGATGAGCGATACCAATCAGATCAACAGCAGTACGGCCGCAGGTCGGGCAGGAAACCAAACGGGGACCATCAGAACGGAAGCCGCAGGCTTTTAGGATATCCAACCCCGCTTCCACTTCTTTCTCCGGATCTGCCGTCAAAGAGACACGGATCGTATCACCGATCCCCTGCATCAGTAAAGCACCAATCCCTACAGCGCTCTTGATCATCCCCATCCGTTCCGTCCCCGCTTCCGTCACGCCGAGGTGCAAAGGATAAGGACAGGCTTCAGCCGTCAGTTGATAGGCATCAACCATCGTTTTGACATCAGAGGATTTGATGGAAATAACGATATCATCAAAATCAAATTTTTCCAATAAAGAAACATGGTATAACGCACTGTCCCGCATAGCCTCCGCAGTGGGATGACCGTATTTTGACAATATTTCTTTTTCAAGAGAGCCGGAATTGACACCGATCCGGATCGGTATATGCCGTCGGCGGCATTCATCTGCGACCGCCTTTATCCGGCTTTCATCACCAATGTTCCCCGGATTGATCCGGATCTTGTCCACACCGGCGCAAGCGGCATCCAATGCCAACTGATAATCAAAGTGAATATCCGCCACGACCGGAATGCTGACCGCCTCCTTCAGCGCAGGGATCAAACGAACGGAATCCTTATCCGGTATCGACACCCGAATGATCTCACAGCCACAGGTCTGAAGGCGCATCGCTTGCTTGACATTACCTGACACATCCCATGCCGGAACATTCAACATGGATTGCACGGCTACAGGAGCATCACCGCCTATGGTGACATTACCTATTTTGACGGATTTACATTTTCGTCTGTTCACAGAAAACCCTCACTTTTTAAGCAAAGAACTTTGAAATATCACTATAAGTGATCACAAGCATAAACAAAAACAGAGCAATGATCCCAACCAGGTTCACCATGCCCTCCCATTTCGGTGGTACCGGTCGGCGGGTGATCCCCTCCCAGAGAAGAAAAACAAGTCTTCCCCCATCCAATGCAGGTAAAGGAAGCAAATTAAACACACCTAAATTCACGGTCAACAGGGAAAGCAAAACGACCAGATCCTGTATTCCGGCAAAGGTGTTTACATTCCCAACCGTATCGGCGATCACATCCACCGTCCCAACCGGTCCGGAAAGATCATTAAGGCCAAATCTGCCGTTCAAGATATCTATAAGACTTCGCAAAACGATAGTCGCCATAGACACTTCCTCTTTGGCGGCCTCCGCAAAAGTATTGAAGAAGGTACGTCTTACCCCCAAAATATAAAAATCAAATTGCAGATATTGCTGTCCCGTTTTCTCATCCACAGCAGTTTTAAAGGTCACGGCATCCAGCCGGACTTTTTCTTTTTTTCCATTGATCGACCGACGCACTTCCATGCTCACAATACCGTCTTTATCGTTTTGCATCTCATACGACAGATCACTTTGCCGGAGTACACGTCTTCCATTCACCGAAAGGATGGTATCCCCTGCCCGCAATCCTGTCTGATAGGAAGAAGCATCTTTATCTATCCGTGCCACCGTGGTAGTGGCAAACAGGACAGTGCCGTCTTCGCTGTACGGCTTCTGCAGAAAAGCATAATAACTTAACAGCAAAAGGTAGCCAAGCAAAAAATTCATGACCACGCCGGCGATCACGATCACGACACGTCGCCAGACCGGCTTAGCTATAAAAGAGCGATCACGGTCGGTGATCCCTTTTCCGCCGCCGACGCCCTTCTCCGGCGCGCG
>JAZLKY010000403.1:0-1840 GCA_045597885.1 Acutalibacteraceae bacterium
TGCTATGGGTTATATCAACTTGCAGGCAGGTGCAACTGATACCGGAACATCTCATGCAACGTTATTAAGGTCTCCGGAGGGGATCTTTGTATCAATTGGAGAACATACTGTAGGATAAAGAAAAAATGTCAAGAAATAATATATCGGTTTCGGAATGGGACATTTTTAAGGGGCTTGGAGCGTTAGGACTTCCGTTTATTCATGTGATCGAAACCTTTCTTCTGTGCGATCTGATAGACAGCGATCATATGTTATTCTGCAATACGGTCACAGCACTGACTGTGTTCGGTCCATCGGTTTTTATGATTTGCATGGGGATGAAACTCCAAAAAACAGACAACCCGAGAATATTGATGCGATACGGAAAAGGGATGCTTCTTATCGGGATATTGTTGAATATTCTTCGTTCAATCATACCGGCGATACTTGTTATTGCAGTTGTCGGCTCATCGGCGGATCATCTTGTTTCTTTTCTGTTTCAGTCTGACATTTATCTGTTTGTCGGATTGTTTTATCTTCTTTTGGGACTGTTCCGAAAAGCGAAAATGCCGATGGCAGGGATTACGGTAATTTCACTGTTGATGCTGACGGCAAATTGTATCTTTAGCGGACTTGCCAAAACAGGAAGCGAAACCGTCAATGCGATTATCGGAAACATTGTATATGTTGATGACGGTTCCGTATTTCCGCTTTTATCGTGGACGGTTTTTCCCGTATTCGGAATGTTGGTGGGGAAAGTTTTAGAAAACAAAACGCAAAAAGAAATCGATAAAATCTGCGTTCACACCTTATGGATTTCGGCAACCATTTTGGCTTTGACGGTAACAGGATTGTATCATTCCGATAACAACGCCGTGCAAATTGCGGTTTCCCCGCTGAACGATAATAAAACGGGACCTTTCAATATCATCTTGGTGCTCTGCCTTAATATGATTGCAATTATTTTGGTAAGATTTCTCGCCCGTATTATCCGTGCTGAGAAAATAAAGCACTGGCTTGGTTGGATGTCGGCAAATCTTGTGATCTTTTATTTCGTTCATTGGTGCATCCTGACATTGATATGTTATGCGGTAGCGGCGGTGTTGGAATTAAGCGGAGCGACTGCAGGTATCGGTTTGATGATGATATTGGCGATGCTTGTTGACATTTTTACAGTCATTGTTGTGAAAAAGTGGGGCTTTTTAATAACAAAATGGATATTCAAGGCGGTCCGACTATGAAAAGCGAGATGCACAAAGAAAAAATTACGACATTCCCGGAATTTTTGCAGTTCATGCGCACCGAACACGGAAATCGTCCGGCAATTCAGTACGAAAATGTCACATATACTTATGAAGACCTTGTTTCTGCTGTGGCAAAGAGAGTGGATTATATTAACTGTCTTTGTTTGAACCCGGGAGCACATTTGGGTGTAATTGGCTCAAACACATTGGATACGCTGGAGTGGATGTTGGCTGTGCCTGCATCCGGTCATGTTGTAGTCATGCTTCCTGCGAATGAAACCGATTCAAACATTCTGGAGATTTGTAAAAGAATGGATGTTGTCGGAACATTCGGTATGGATTGGGATGTGAGATCCGTTGGAAAAAATGAAGCACCGTGGGCAGATATTACCCCGGAAAATGAGGCAGCCATTTTTTTAACAAGCGGCACTACCGGGCATCAGAAAGGCGTTGTTCATACGAATGCCTCTATGCTGACGAGCATTCTCGTCGAGGCTGCCGGTTTTGAAGAATATCTTTTCGGCAGGCCAATGGCAGTTTTACCTATGTACCATGTTTTCGGAGCAATGACTTTGTTCACGTATCTGTTTTCCGGGCTTTTCATTTACCTTGATGGG
>JAZLKY010000404.1:0-9397 GCA_045597885.1 Acutalibacteraceae bacterium
ACTGCCGTGCCACACCGCACAGCAGTATTGCGGTGTAAAACCGACAAACCAGTTGCCGTCATTGGTCGATCCGGTGCCGGTCTTTCCGCCGACCGGGACCCCGGTGACCGCCGCATCGACACCTGTCCCGCCCGGTTTGACCGTCTCCTGCAGCAGACGGTTCATGATGGATGCCGTCGATCCTTTGATCACCGCTTTGGAGGGATGGGCACGGTCGCCGGTCTGTTTTTCATACAGTGGCCCTCCGTTTTGATCCGACACGGATAATACGGCATAGGGAGCAGTATACTGTCCCCCGGTGGCAAACACTGTATAAAATCCCGCCATATCCACCGGAGAAAGTCCTTCTTTCAAATAACCGAGCGCCACATTTCCCAGCACTTCTTCTTCTCCGAAGGCAAGCAAGATCCGTTCTTCCTCTGCCATAGAGATGTCAAAACGGGACTGCAAAAAATCCACAGACCGCTTGACACCGAATGTGCTCAGACATCTGACCGCCACTGTGTTGAGCGACTGTTTAAGTGCCTCGGCAACATCGGTATTTTTCATAGAATACCACCCGGTGGCGTTGGCAGGCCAATCGGCACCGTTCACTTTTTTATACGGAGCATCCATTGTCACCGAGCTCCATCGCAATTCGCCGGCATCAATAGCAGGAGCATAAACACTCAAAGGCTTGAAAGAAGAATAGGGCGGCGTTTTTGCGGTCGCATGATTGACCGTTATGCCGGCTGTCGGTGTTTTCTCCACGGAGGCACTGTACAGGGCACACAAACGCCCCTGCAAGTCCACCAGAGCACATCCAAAATCCGCACGGGATGACACCGTCGTCCGCTCGGCATCCATCATAGCATCCAATGCCGCCGCATCAAATGCGGTGCAGACGGTATATCCGCTTTGGAGCAGTTTTTGCCGTGCCTTTTCTTCCGCCAGCCCATCCGCAGAAGCGATAACGGATACCGTTTCGTCCAGCACAGCCTGTACATACCATTCACATCCGGACACTGACGGAATGATCTCTCCGTCCGGCGTAACGGTGGCGACCGTGTTCTGATCCTCATCCACCACCGTCAGCACCGTCATTTTGGTGCCGCATCCGGGCAGAATATCCGCTAAAACGATCACCGTCAAAAACATGAAAAGCAGTCGTTTCCCCATCACGGTTTTACCCCTCTTTCAGTGAAGCAATCGCCACTGACAGTGGTTCTTCGAACGACGTCACCGGCTGATCGACGATCATTTTACCCCATTTGCTCAGACGGCTGTTGCAACTGTCAAGCCGTTCTTCCAGCCGGAAGAGCTCATCCCGGCAGTAGACGGCACTGTAGGTATCTCCGCTTTGCGCATACAGCGCCACCCCATTAAGCAGTATGGAGGCATATTCCCGGTATTCCGCATAAGAAAACGGTGTCAGATCCAGTACCCTGTTCTTATATTCGATCGTTTTTTTGAAATCGCCCTGAGAATAATAATAACGGGAACGGGCACTGTATGCGACCGGGACATAACGGTTTTGCCGAATGATCCGGGCTGCGATTGCATCCTCTTTTTTTGTGTCACCTGCCGCCATCAGCAAAGCGACCTCGTTGCGGGTGTTCCACGGATACAGCCGGTGAGACGCCTCGATCCGATGCAGAGCGGACAAACTGCACGCCACCCCCATATACAGACAAACGCAAGCCGCCGCACCCATAACAAAAGACGGTAGCGGGTGTACGGATATCGCTATCTGTTTTTTTCCACGACCCGACCGCACCAAAAGAGTTAAGACAAAAAACATTGTCAGAAACTGCAGATCAAAATCAAAAGCGCAGTGAAGCACCGTAACCGCCAAGATCAGTTTACGGGAAAAATCCAACTGCCGGGAGAAAAAAGAATAGCCCAATGCCGCCAAAAATGCGATACCGGGGATCCATCCCACATCCAAAAAGATCTGCATCAGATCATTGTGAATAAAAGCGACGAATACACACCGGTCTGAATGCTCTGCTGAACATAAGAATATCCCATGTAACCCATGCCGAACGGGTATTTCAGCAGCAGTGGCAGCGCATCACGGACATACAACAACCGCCCGATAAAGGTACTTTCCGAAAGAGATATCGTCAGGACTCGCCCGAACACACTGTCCGTGCCGAACGCCAGCAGCAGCACAGCTCCGATAAGCGCTAACAGGACCAGCCCGGCGGCAACGATCAGACGGGAACGCCTATTCCCGACACCGAACAGTGCCGCAACATTTCCGAGCACCGTTAACACCAGCACCGTTCGGCTTCCGGTATACAGGATCCCGCCCAACAGCAGCACCATGCAAACATAGTCCCACCACCCATGCTGTTTACGCATAAGAAGCAGGAGCTGTGAAATCAACATCAGCAAAGCAAAAGCGTTGGGATACTGAAAAAAACCGGCAAATCGCTCCGCAACGGAGAAAAAACCGTGGCAAGCCGAGATCTGCATCAGGACGGCAGATACTGCCGTTGCCAGTGTCACCCCGTACGGCAAATGAGATAGTATCGACTCCCTCTCCTGCGGATGCTGATCTAGCAAAAGCAGGAACAAAAGAACAGGCAAGAATTTAACAAAACCGATAAAAGACATCCCGGCATCAATCGCCCAAAAGGCAGTCAGTCCATATCCGAGAACGATCAGTCCCCAGGCAACCGTGACCGGATCAATGGAAACCGTCCATTTTTTATTTTGGATGCCGTCTACGATCAAAAGAACAAGCAACAAGCAGCCGAGAGCACAGGCGACATAGTCATGAAAACCGCCGATCGCCAAAAGAGAGAGCCAAAAAACCGTTTCCGCTTTTTTCTCCGACAGTATTCTCTGCATCTTTTCACCCCTTTTACACGGTTACTCTATCATAACTGGGAAAAAAATGCAATAGCGAGGGGAGTCTGACTTGGTTTCCCTTCACAAAAAATAAAAAAAGTGTAAAAACCACTGGAAACAGTTGCCGATTTGTGCTATGATGACAGGAGCAGGTGATTTTTGGAGGGATATACCGTGAAGAAGGAACATGTTGCCGTAGTGGAAATGTTGCTTTGTTCCGTTTTGTGGAGCATCGCCGGCATTTTCATTAAACTGATTCCCTGGAACGCCATTGCCATTGCCGGCTTTCGCAGTTTGTTTTCCGCACTGACCATGCTCATCTACATGGGGATCACCCGCCAACGGATCCGCTTTAATAAGAATGTCGTGGTCAGCATGGTACTGCTGTGCAGTACTTTTCTGGCATTTGTCGGAGCGAATAAGCTCACCACCTCCGCCAATGCCATCGTATTGCAGTTTGTTGCGCCTGTATTTATTCTCATCTACGGAGCGGTATTTCTGCACCAAAAGCTGACCGTACTCGACACTGTCACCGTATTTCTGACACTTGGCGGCATTGCCTTATTCGCCATCGACGGGATGGAGAGCGGTCATGCACTGGGCAATGCGATCGGACTTTTGGCAGGATTGTTCATGGCAGGGATGTTCATCTGTGCCGGGAGCACCCACGGAGAGGAAAAAATGAGCGGCCTGTTGTTCGGTCATCTGCTTACCGCCGCCATCGGTGTCCCCTTCGCCTTCTTTACTCCCACCGCCGTCAACACCGTGACGGTTTCTTCGGTGATCATTTTAGGGGTAGTCCAGTTGGGGATCCCCTATATCCTGTTGGCGCTGGCATCCGACTACTGTCCCCCACTGGCTTGTTCCCTGTTGTCGGTAGTAGAACCACTGCTCAACCCGGTATGGGTAGCGCTTTTTGCCAACGAATACCCATCGGCACTGGCGTTGGTCGGCGGAGCGGTGGTATTGGTCACCGTCACCGCCTGGTGCATTCTCAAGGACAGGCAGGGAAAAAAGATCTCTCTACCGAAAGGAGCAGAAGATTAAATGAAAAAACCTTCTCATATGTGCTGTCGCAACCGACACCGATATCCGTCACTGGCTCCCCAGCAAAACGGTTGAAACCTTTCTTCTCCCGCTACCGCAACAGCCGGGGGAATACCGGGTGGAGATCGGCATCGGCGGCGGTCAGTATCCGACTGTATACTGGTGTAACGATTTGCCGTGTGAAGACGGATTTTATACCTTCGACCGGATGACGGTCCGTTGACAGCAACAGTTCTTGATGGCTTGGGTAAAAATATGTATACTGTATGTAAGGGGAGGACGATCAACATGGAAGGACAATGGATGTCCTGCTGCTTTACCGGATACCGTCCCCACCGTTTTCGGTTTTCGCCGGACGGACTTCGGCCGGAGCATATTGAGCAGACACTATATGATCAGATCGGCCGCCTGTACAAAGAAGGCTGTCGCACATTCATCTCCGGGATGTGTACGGGAGTTGATCTGTGGGCGGCAGCGGCTGTTGTGCGGTGGCAGGATACAGGCCATCCGGACGTACGCCTCATCGGTGCCGTACCGTTTGAGGGGCAGGAGTCCAAATGGTCCTCTTCCGAACGGCAGACCTACCGCCGTTTGTTGGAACACTGTGCCGAAACAGTCATCCTCTGCACACCGGACGAGGTCAAGAGCGGCGCTTCCCAATGCTACCGCAAGCGTAATCGCTGGATGGTGGATCACGCCAATACCCTGATAGCGGTATATGATCCGACAAACGGGACCAGACGTTCCGGGACGGCAGCAACGGTCAATTATGCCCGCAGTCAGTCCCGCCGCATCATCTGTATTCACCCCGAAACACTCGAAATAACAGAAGAGACCGCTCCTCAGCTGGGCTTTTTCTGATCAAAAAAAGGAGATGATTCCCATGGCTTTACCGACATTTCCCATTCCCGGAATCGCCTATTTCGTCAATAGAAACACCTTCTGCGGCAGTCACCGGGGACTGAACTATACGATCAAACCGATCCCCGCCGACAAAGAGCAGGGAGCACCGGCGTGTCTGCATACCGTCATATGGTACGGTGAACAATGCAGTGCCTGCAGTGAAGAAAAAGGGAATGCCGATTTCCCACTGGATGCAGACGGATTGGCGGCAACGGTCAATTGGCTGTGGGAACAGGATGCCCTTTATCGGGAGCAGGCAGAAGAAAATGAGTGAAAAGGTTTTTTTCAAAAAACAGCAGAATAAGGGTTGATTTTTTTAAAAATGTGTGGTATACTGACCACACGAAATGCAGGTATAGTTCATCGGTAGAACACTTGCTTCCCAAGCAAGATAGGAGGGTTCGACCCCCTTTACCTGCTCCAACAAAAGGGGGCTGTTAAAAAACGAAAGTTTTTTAACAGCCCCTTTTTAGGGGATAGGAAAAAATGTTCGGAATGAACGAACCGAGCCACTGGAATAACAACGGTTTCGGCTTTCCCGAAGGCATACAATGGGGCATCTTCTTCCCGACGGCTTTACTTTGAGCCACGCTCCGCCTTGTCAAGATACTTGGCAAGTACCATTGATCCCGCCGTCACAGCAAGCAGAAAATTGGTAACGCCCCGTGTGACCGCCTCAAAGGCGGAAGGAGCGAAATCATCCAACAAAAACAGTGTCATGACCAGAACGACCGCCCCGCCGATCACCAGCATCCCGATCAGTGTCAGAGAGATCCCCTTACCGAGATCTTTCCCAAATGACAGGATCAGCACGGCGGCAAAAGACAGCAGATAAACAATGCCAAAATAGAACGGCTGTGCCATCGGGTCTGCCAGCAGGTCGGATAAAAGCAGCGCCTGAGACAGAGCAAAAAAGCCCATAAACAGTTTAAAATACAATGCCGCCCTCTTTCTATAGCCGAAAAAAAGATACATCAGTCCGGTAGCGACGGTGATCAAATCGGTCAAAAGCCGGATCCACACCATACTGTCTGTTGAGCCTGCTGTCTGTGCGTCGTTGATCTTGGTACAGGTAACAAGGCACAGTATAAACACTGCCGCCAGCAAAATCGTGTTAATGATCCTCAGCCATGAAAAACGCTTATTTGCCATCGTGATTACTCTCCTCTTCGCTGTTTTTGACGGTCATAAGGGTGAATGACGGTCTGTCAATGTCCCCCGGTCAAAGCCAAGCGGCTTCAATTTGAGTATATTTTATCACTTTTTGCGACAAACGCAAGAGATTCTTTCTCATTCGTATATAAAAAATTCACTTTTTTATTGAAAAAACCGTCAAGTTATGATATGATGACACTGAAACCGAGATCGAATGACCGCCCTTTTCGGGGTGGTCATTTTGCTAAAGGAGGGTAAACACGGTGGCGAACAATACTGTGGAGACCATACTCGCCATGGACAGAGAAGCCCGCCGGATGGAAACCGCCGCAGAGGAAAAGCGGCAGGCGGTGGCAGAGACCGTAGCACGGCATCGAGAAGACCTGAACACCGCCTATGAGCAGGGAATGGAGACGACTATCCGTGGGATGCAGGAAGAACAGAAAAAACGGCTTTACGCTGAAAAAGTCGCCATTGATACTCACCAGATGGAATGCATAGCCGCCATGGCTGCCAAGGTGGAACAACAGCACAGCCAATGGGTAAAGGCATTAGTGGATGCTGTTATCGGGGAGTGACCGCACATGGGAACAGCCGAAAACGTCATTATGACAAAACTGCGGGCTTTGTATGCCCGGTGCTTGACGCCGGATCAGTTTCGGCAGATGTTGGCTTGCCGTACCCCTGCCGAAGTGGCGGCATATGTCCGTGGACACGCCGTGATCGGGCAGTACATGCCCCGATCCATCCCCTCTCCCCCCCACCGGGAATGGTTGGAAAACCGCTTGCGGGAAGCACAGCTCCTGCACTTTGAAGAATTGGCACATTTCGCTTATACTATCCGTTCCGACAGTTATCGGTATTATGTGATCGAGCGGGAGATCTCCCGGCTGGCTCATTCGCTTGCGCTGGTCGCTGACCGTGCCAACAGCGAGCTGCTCCCCTGTTCTCCGTTTTTTACCCGGCTGTCGACCGTCAACTGGCGACAGATAGAACAGGCAGACAGCTTGAAGCAATGGTTGGATGCTTTGCAGGGGACGCCCTACGAGGCTCTTTGCCGACCGTATATTGATACCGTAGGGGGGAATGTCGACCGGATGGGCTTGGGTCATCGGGTGTCTTCCTACAAAATGCAGTTGTTGACCGACGGAGCAAAACGGGCATATAAAGGTGCCGAGCGAAAAGCGGTGGTGTCTCATCTGCAGGTGCAAATTGATTTGCAGAATATCACCACCTGTTACCGTCTGTCCCGGTTGCGGCATCGGGGAGCATTGCCGCCGGGAGATATCCCGTTGATCATGGGAGGGACACTGAACAGCGATCTGCTGCAACAGGCGGCGCAGACTGCCGACCGAAACAGGTGGCGGGCATTATTGGCTTCCACCAACTACGCCCGCATAGCCGATGTGGGAACAAACGAGCCCATTGAGCTGCCTGTTGATCGTTTCACGCTCAAACAGTGCCGGCACGAATTGCGTTTTACCACCTTCCCGCCGGTGGCAATGCTGGCATATGTATCATTACAACGGCTGGAACTGAAAAATATGATCCTCGCCGTTGAGGGCGTACGCTATCAGGCAACGGATACAGCGCTGTCCCTGTCAACGGGGACAACAGACCGGAGGTGACAGAACTTGGCAATTGAAAAAATGAAGCAGTTGACGGTTTCCGGTTCTTTAGAACAACTGGATACCTTTTTGGACCGTTGCTGCATGGACGGACAGATGCAGGTAGAAAATGCCGCCGCCTATTTTTCCGCCTCTCTCGGTTATATGCCATTGATCGAGCCGGACCCCTATGCCGAACAGTTGAATGCCGTGCGGGAACTGGCGGCAGGATTCGGAAAAGAACTGCACTATAGGGACGAAGTGCGGGAATCCCGTGACGACGGTTCCGTTGACAGGCAGTTGCTGAAGGACCTGTCGGAAGAAATGACACAGTTGCAGGAAGAACGCAATGCCTTGCAGACGGCGATCGAGAAAGCGCAGGCAACAGTACGGGATCTGTCCCACTTCGCCTCTGCTGATCTGCCGATGGATGAGATCGCCCAGTGCCGTTTTGCCTGTTTTCGCTTCGGATGGATGCCCAAAGAAAGCCTCGAACGTTGGCAGAACGAAGAAGCGACACCTTATGGCAGATTCCTGCCCTGCTCTTATGAAGGGGCAGAGGTTTTCGGCGTGTACTATGCACCGGTGAACCGAATTGATGATGTGGACCGGATATTTGCCACACTGTATTTTCAACGGCTCACGCTGCCGGAGATCCGTGAAACCCCGGAAAAGGCAATTGCGGAATACGAAAAAGAGATCGAAGAACTGGAGGCAAAACGCCGTCAGATCAATGAAGAATGGCAACGCTTTTGGGATGAACAGCAGGAAAAATGTGATTTCACGTATTCCCGCCTGCTCTACCGCCACGCACTGCATGATCTGCGCAGTCGGGTAGTGGTGAAAGGGGACAGTTTCCTCTTTATCGGCTGGGTACCCGCCAACGAAGAGAAGACGCTGGCACGTACATTGGCTACTTTGCCGGTAGACAGCGAATGGACTGATCCCGGAAAAGGAGAACCGCCGCCCACCAAGTTGAAGAACACCGCTCTTTCCCGCCCCTATGAAGAATTTGTGGAAATGTACGGTGTACCGGGGTATTCCGATATTGATCCCACCGCTTTCCTTTCCATTGTGTACACCCTGCTGTTCGGCATGATGTTTGCCGATTTGGGACAGGGACTGTGTGTTGCCGCATTGGGAGCGGTCTTATGGCTGAAAAGTCGAAGCCGCATGGGCGGCATCCTGTTACGGTGCGGGATCTCCTCTTCCGTATTCGGCATCATATTCGGATCGGTATTCGGCAATGAAGAAGCGCTTGACGGATTTTATGAGAATGTCCTGCATATAGCCAAGCCCATCACTGTCATGCAGGATATCACACTTATCCTGGTCATGGCGATCGGGATCGGCGTGTTCCTGCTGTTGGTCGCCATGGGACTGAATGTGTATGCCAGTCTGAAACGGCGACGGCCGGGGCAGGCTTTGTTCAGCGAAAACGGCGTAGCGGGAATGATCACCTATTCCAGTCTGGTGCTGCTGATCCTCAAATTTATGGGCGGTGAAGCCTTTGCCGCCATTCCCACCGCAGCCGTAACTGTCCCGTTGGTGACGGGCATCGTGGTACTCTTCTTCAAGGAGATCCTGATCGGATTGGCGGATAAGGATCCTCACTGGAAGCCTGACAGCATCGGTGACTTTATTCTTGCCGGCATTTTTGAAGAGATCGAATATATCCTGTCCTATTTCAGCAATACAGTCTCTTTCCTGCGGGTGGGGGCTTTTGTGCTGGTACACGCCGGCATGATGTCGGTGGTATATGCCATGGCTCCTGCAGCCGGTGTGGGCAGGATCGCCGTATTGGCGTTGGGAAATATACTGATCATGGCGATCGAAGAGGTACTGGC
>JAZLKY010000405.1:0-3608 GCA_045597885.1 Acutalibacteraceae bacterium
GGTAAATTCCACCCATTTCTCTGCCTGATCATCATAGCGCTGCGCTGTATAACTGTTGTAACCCTCGTACAGCGACGGCAGTGTATTCGACACCAGTTCCAGTTTGGTAACGGGATTTCCCTGCACCACGACCGGCAAAGCCAGCTCCGCTCCGCCGCAGACAAGTGTCAGGAAGTTGTCACCGTCCTTTACCCACGGCTTTTCCCACTGGTTGTCCTCTGCGGTGATCGTCATGCCGGAGGCAAGCGTGTTGCCCGCATAGACGACCTCACTGGAACCGTCCGTATAGCAGACACGGATCTGCAACCTATCCCATTCGGTTTCCAGCGGATAATACCAGAAATACGGCTCATTTTGTCCCGTTTGCTCATTATAGCGGGTAGCTGGATCACCGCCGAATCCCTCGATCAACGGTTTCAGTTCCCCGGATACCAATTCCAGATGATCGACCGGGTCTTCGATCACCGTGGCCTTGAGCGGGAATCTGCTCGTTCCGCAGACGATCCACAGTTCGTTGTCACTGCCAAGCGTCCACGGCTTTTCATACTGCGTATCCTCATAGGTAACGACAACGCCGTTACTCAAATGGGTTTGTGCATTAACAACATCGCTGGTCCCGTCTTTGTAACAAACCCTCACAAAAACCGTGTTGTACATCTGCAAAGCATTAATATCGTACTCGAAGAATTGAATGGGGCGATCCCATTCGTCGTATCGGGTAGCCCACCGACCACTGTATTCCTTGATCAGAGCGGGAAGATCGGCAGAAACCAATTCGATATGATCCACCGGATCTCCTTTGATGATCACCGGCATTGCCAGTTTTTGGTTGCCGCAGGTGATCCACACGGTATTGTCGCCGTCCGCCGTCCAATGATGATGCTCCTGATCATCGGTCAGTGAAACTTCCATACCGTATTTGTTCCGCTCGTATACCGCCAGCACTTCACTCGTTCCGTCGTTATAATTGAGCCGCACTTTGACATTACGGGCAGCGATTCGGCTGGCGTAATAATAGAAATATTCTTCTGTTTCTCCGGTCTCCTCATCGGTATATGTTTCTATGTATCCTTCGCTATTTTCCATCAATTCCGCAAAAGAACCCGAAACATATTCGATGCTTTCCACCGGGTCCTTCATCACCATCACCGGCAGCTCCAGCGTTTTGCCGCAGCAGGTGACGATGATCTTATTGTCACCGCCAACCGTCCACGGTTTTTCATACTGGGTGTGACGATAGTCCACAGAATAGCCGTCGGCGGTTTCGTTGTACATCTTCACGGTCTCCGATGTCCCGTCTGTCATACAGACCTTTATCATCAGACCACTGACGCCGATATTGTATGTTTCATAGTAATAAAACGGAATCTCCTCGCCGGTTTCTTCATCGTACCGGCTCGTTTCGTAGCCACCAACATTTTCGACCAACGGGTTGAGTGTGCCGGATGCCAGTTCCAGATGATCCACCGGGCTATCGACCACCGTCACCGGCAACTCCAGCGTTTTGCCGCAGCAGACGATCAACACCCGGTTGTCACTGCCCAATGTCCACGGTTTGATAAACTGATCGTCATCCGCATACACCTGCAGTCCTTCGGAGGTCTCGGCATATACCCTCACATTCTCGCTTGTTCCGTCGATTTTGCAGACCTTCACGGTCAAATCCTGCAATCCAAGGCGGTCGATATAGTAGAAAAAGAAGGGGGTGCTTTCGCCTGTTTCTTCATCATAGCGACTGGTCTCATAGCCATTCTGGTTCAAAATGGCATTTTTGAGTGTGCCGGACACCAATTCGAGATGATCCACCGGGTTTTGCAGGATCGTCACCGGCACCGGCACACTTCTTCCGGAATAGTAAACGGTAAGCTCGTTGTCCTCCCCGACCGTCCACGGCGTGTTGTACTGATCCGTTTCGATGCCGACAAAACATCCGTCGTCAAACGACTGACCGACAAAGCCGGTCTTTTCAGACCCGTCGGTATAACACACCTTGATCTTCAGTTTGTCTCTCACCAGTTCCCATTCGTCATAGTAGAAAAATTTCAGATTTTCTCCCGTTTCCGGATCGTAGCGTGTATTGATTTCGGCATGGTTTCCTTCATAGCACACCAACGGAGCGCCCTCAACCACTTCCAGATGATCCACCGGGTTCGGGGCGACTGTCACCGGCACCGGCAGTGTCACGCCCATATACTCTATTTCGACAAAGTTCTCTCCGTCGACCGTCCACGGCGTTTCATACTGATCGTCGTCCACACCCACATAATAACCGTTATGATCTTCGTAGATCACTGCCGTTTCATCGGTGCCGTCTTTATACACGATCTTGATATTCTTATCGGTGACCAAAGAGCCGATGTAGTAATAGAATATCCCAGTGTCATCGTCATAATAGCCGTCCATCCCTTCGACCAACGTGGGGAGCGGTCCCTCGATCCATTCGAGATGATCCACGGGATTTTCGATAATCGTCACCGGCACATCCAACTCTTTTTCGCCGCAGTCAAGATGCACATAGTTTTCGCCGCCGACCGTCCACGGATAGATTTGCTGATCGGTCGACACGCCGACATAGTCATCCCTCGAGGTGATCTCCCACGGAGCAACATATTCCACATACCCGGCGGAATAGCCGACAGCGACCGTGCAGTCCCACAGACCCAGCGGGTCGAGATTGTAGAAATAGTAATCCTCATCTTCCTGCGTTTCCTCGTTGTATCTGCTGTTCCAATACCCATCCAGATTTTCTATCAGTGCGGGCAGATCGCCGGACATCCACTCAAGAGATGTTACCTCGATCTCCCAGGCAAAAACAGGGAAAAAGGGGATCACATTGAGCAACAGGATCACGCACAGTACAACAGACAATGCTCGTTTCACAGACAGTTCCTCCATTCATTTTCTGCTTCTTCATATAGTATTTTCCGGGATAAACATCCGCAAAAAAACAGTTGATCACAACCAGTAAAAAGTTTACCATATCATGGAAACAAAGTCAAACAAAAATCCAAAAAACAAGCATGTTTTCCATAAGCAACATTTTTTGCCGTCGATCCGACCGTATAATAATAATAGTTGCATTTTCGGGAAATCTGTGGTAAAATATGAGAAAGTTTGATTTCCAGTTTTGAAAGAAACGAGGGGATTCTTTGAGACGGACACTAAAGGAGTTCCGATTGGATCTTCACTCTCCGTGGCAGTGGTCTCTTTTTCTCATAACACTGATCCCGCTTTTCCCCGAATATTGTAGTTTTGTTTTGGTCATCGCCGCCGCCATTCCGGCAATCATTTCCATGCGGCGGGAGGGGCGGCGTCTTCATATCGGATTGATCGGAAAGTGCCTGCTGGCAGTGATCGGCTATATGGCGCTGTCTATCTGTTGGGCGCAGGACAAACTGCTGTCGGCAGGGACGGTACTGATGTGGATAGTGCTGTTTACCGTTTACATGATCTGTGTTAATATTCTGATTGATCTCGAACGGTTCGAATTCTTACTTTTCTATCTCACTGCCGTTGCCGGGGCGGTCGGATTGGTCGCCTGTTTTCAGTATCGCTTCGGCTTCATTACCAACAGCAATCCGATCATGTTTTGGGAATGGCTGGACAAG
>JAZLKY010000406.1:0-3220 GCA_045597885.1 Acutalibacteraceae bacterium
TACCTACTCGGAACAGTTGCTATCATACCAAATGAGAATGGAAAAGTCAAGTATTTTTCAAAAAATAATTTATTTTTTGAAAAATAGCAGTTTGGAGTTGCTTTTTTGATCGGAATGGTATATACTGTATACATTGATTATAATGGGTGAGGATGTTGTTCCGATCACCCTGCGGAGAAGCAATTATCAGATGGGGGAATGAATCATGGCAACGCAGGAGACGGTCAGTTCCATTTTGTCAGATGCGGGGATGACGATCGTTATCGGTTTGGTAGTAGTATTTTGTGTATTGCTTTTGTTAACAGGTGTGTTCAAGCTGTTCGGCACGCTGATGGGCAGATCCGGTGACGGGGAACGCATTGAGGAGGAATCCGGGTTGCCGTTGCCTGCCCGTAAGCCTACTGTTCCTCCGACACCCGTGCCGATCACCGGCAATTCCTCACCGGTCACCGCTTCTCCTGCTGTGCAGAACGGTATTCCGGACGAGACCGTGGCGGCGATCTCTGCTGTGGTGGCATCACTGTCTCCGGCAGATACGCAGTATGCGGTCCACAGCATTCGTAAGGCATAAAGGAGGAGAAGAAAATGACTGCTTTTTTTCAGGCGATTGCTGATTTGTGGAATGATTCCGGATTGATGCGCTTGTTCAACTTCTCCGGCGGTGGGTGGAAAAATCTGCTGATGATCGCTGTGGCGTGTGTTTTGCTCTTCTTAGCGATCAAGAAGCAGTTTGAGCCGTTGTTGCTGTTGCCTATCGCTTTTGGTATGTTGCTGGTCAATCTGCCGCTGTCCGGCGTGATGGATCCGCAGCAGAATTCTATGGTGCCACTGTCCGAGACCGAGTTTTTCTCTTATCTCGACGGTAACTACGAACAGGTTTATCCCGTGTTCGAGAGTGTCGGCGGCATGGTCCCGACGGATTACGAAGGCATACAGAGTACCGTCAATGCCGCCGGGCAGGAAGTGCATTATATGGTATATAACAACACGCTGTATGTAGTGGATGCCGATACCGACGGGGACGGATTGTGTGAAGCGAAGTCCCTTTACTGGGAACATTTCGAACAGGGCGGCTTGATGTGGTATCTCTATCAGGGTGTCAAGTTTGGCATCTACCCGCCCCTCATCTTCCTCGGCATCGGGGCAATGACCGACTTTGGTCCTCTGCTTTCCAATCCCAAGAGCTTCCTGCTTGGTGCGGCGGCGCAGCTCGGCATTTTTACCACCTATTTCGGCGCACGGTGCCTCAATCTGCTCCCGTTTGCTTCTGACTGGGGCATCGCCTTTACAAAGGCGCAGGCGGCATCCATTGCCATCATCGGCGGAGCAGACGGGCCTACTGCCATTTTCCTCACGTCGAAGCTGGCGCCGGAACTGCTCGGTGCGATTGCCGTGGCGGCATATTCCTATATGGCGCTGGTCCCCATCATCCAGCCGCCGATCATGAAAGCACTGACGACTAAAGAGGAGCGCTCGGTCGTCATGACACAGCTGCGCACGGTGTCCAAGACAGAAAAAATATTGTTCCCGATCATCGTCACATTGATCTGTGTGCTGTTGCTCCCCTCGGCGGCTCCGCTGATCGGGATGCTGATGCTCGGCAACCTCATGCGTGAGAGCGGTGTGGTCGACCGGATCACCAAAACAGCACAAAACGAGCTGATGAATATCGTCACCATCTTCCTCGGTGTGACGGTCGGTGCGACCGCCAACGCCAACACCTTCTTAAAGCCGACCACCCTGCTGATCATCCTGCTCGGACTGATCGCATTCGCCATGGGCACGGCAGGCGGTGTGTTGCTCGGCAAACTGATGTATGTCATCACCGGCGGCAAGGTAAATCCCCTGATCGGATCGGCGGGCGTTTCCGCTGTTCCCATGGCGGCACGGGTGTCGCAGAAGGTGGGACAGCAGGAGAATCCGTCCAACTTCCTGCTCATGCACGCCATGGGCCCGAATGTGGCGGGCGTTATCGGTTCGGCAGTGGCGGCAGGCGTGTTGCTGACGCTGTTTGGGTGATACAAACATTTTTAACAGACCGGGCAATTTTGCTCGGTCTGTTCAGCGTATCAAAAAAGTATTTTTTGATACGCTGACAGACTGCCAAGAAACCCTGCAAGACAAGCCGATCGCCCCCGTCGGCGTACAAAGGTACGATAGGGGGCGATCGGCGCAGTAAGTCAAAAACAGTTGATTTTATCATTTTTTCGTTTGTCGAATAACAGAGGATCGTTTTTCTCAGTTGATTTGATCCGGCTGCTCTTTTTCTCTTTTGATAACTGCTTTTGACGGTTGTGGGGTTTATTGACAGTCTGAACAGACCGGGCAGTTTTGCTCGGTCTGTTTTTGACCAAAGGGCAGAGTGAAAACAGAAAGGAAACCGTAACATATGGAATTACAGGAATTTTTATCCCTGCGGCGACAGGTGCTGGAGCGCCAGTTCTCCCGGATGAACAAACCACAGCGACAGGCGGTCTTTTGCACCGAGGGACCGTTGTTGATCCTCGCCGGGGCGGGGAGCGGCAAGACGACGGTATTGGTCAATCGGATCGCTTATATGGTACGGTATGGGAATGCCTTTTGCAGTGAGCAGATCCCGTTTGATTTTAATGATGCCATGGAACGACCACTCCGGGATGCCGCCGCCGGAATAAAAGAGCCGGATGATGGGCTGACGGCGTGCCTGGCGAACGATCCATGTCCCCCGTGGCGCATCCTTGCCATTACCTTTACCAACAAGGCGGCAGGAGAACTGAAAGAACGCCTTTCACGGATGCTGGGGGAGGAGGGCAATGAGGTGGTTGCCGGGACGTTCCACTCCTTCTGTGCCAGGATACTGCGTCGGGAGGGGGAAAATATCGGCTATTCCCGGCATTTCACGATATATGATACCGATGACAGCCGACGGCTGATGAAGACCTGCATGAAAGAATTGGATATTGAAGAAAAGATGCTGGGACATAAGACGATCCTTAATACGATCGGTCGGGCAAAGGACTCGCTCCTTTCGGCAGAAGAATTTGCCCGTACATATGCCAACGGCAGTGACATCCGCATGAGATTGGTTGCCAAGGCATACACCCGCTATCAGAAGCGGCTGGAGGAAGCCGATGCGATGGACTTTGATGATCTGATCGCTAAGACGGTGGAACTCTTCGAAAAATGTCCGAATGTGCTGGAAAGATATCAGAACCGTTTTCGCTATATCATGGTGGATGAA